>NZ_BDHD01000026.1:0-21199 GCF_054786075.1 Treponema sp. R6D11
ATCCGACATGTTAAACATCGGGGCCTGGCTTGGCTTTTCCGCCGTCAATATGTTCGGCGCGTTAGGCTACCGGCCGCTTTTTAAGTTTTACAAGAGCGATGAATTTACCCATGCGATAGAGACGGCGGTAATCATCCCGCGCGACAGGGACGCTTCATGGAGGATCCAGTCCGTGTTAGGTTCGTCCTTTCAGGGGTTTGAAGGCGGGGTGTTGAACGCGGCAAATACGCTTACCCTGCGCAGTGAGGGACTGTGGCTGGAAAGCGCCGTTATCGACTGGACGGTGCCGATAACAAAAAGCGTTATAGGGGCTTTTTATAAATGGGTTATCGCGAAGGCGGACGGGCAAAAATCGTGGCTTAAATTGTCGAAGCTGTTAAATTCGGAGCATGAACATTTGCGCAGGGAAAGCCTTGAATTGGCGTTTGAGCAGACGGAGGATAATTTCCGTGTTAGGTGCATAATCGGCCATGAGACGATAATAAGAATTTTGGGAAGGTTAAATTTTTCAAGTTTTGTAAAACTAAGATTTAACGAAGAAACAAAGACTGAAACATTTTCCGTGGACGGCCTAGTGGGAACGACCCTAAAAGTCAGTTTTTAGCGGCTTTTTCGGCCGCCTTTTTTTCTTCCAGAGAACGCTGCATATTGTTGACGATAGTTCTTAACTTGTCCCTGTTTGCCGCGCTTACCTTCGTGTTTCTTTGCAGTTTTTCCACTTCGTTAATATTTTCATAACCCTCGGTAACGGCGGCTTCCATCTCCTTCGCCCCTTCGTCGCTTGAAGAGTCCGCCGTAAGCAAAAGCGCCGCAAGGGAAAAACGGACGTCATATTTTTTTAATTCATCGTTATCGGAAAAGGTATCGGTTAAAATCAAGCGGTATTCTTCGATTGCCCTCGCGTACAATTCGTTCTTTTCCAAAAGCTGGGCGTATTCGTATCTGACTTTCTTGTCCGAATTGCTATCAAGCCATTTGGCGTAACTGTCGATGGCTTCCGTCTTGTTTAAGGCTTTTTTTGTGCGGGCGTAAAGCAGTAGTAATTCGCCGTTATCCTGAAGGGAATAAGAATATTTTTCCAGCACTTCTTCGGCTTTGTCGTAGCGTTCCATGGCGAATAAGACAAGCGCGTGATTGTATCCGTCGTCTGCGCTTTCAGGAACAAGCGCCATTAATTTATCGTAATGTTTTTCGGCTTTTTCCAGATCGCCTGATTTTATTCTTGAATATGCGGCGGCCTTTAGGGCGGGTATGTTGTCAGGGTCTTTTTTTAAGACGCTTTCAAAAAGTTTCGCGGCGTCCTTGTACCTTTGCGTTTCAAACGCTATCCTTCCAAGGTTGTACTGGGAAGCCGTCATCGTCCTGTCCGCGAGGCTCGCGCGGTTAAGCCATTTTTCCGCCTCTTCGTATTTTCCAAGATCGTAGTAGGCCATGCCGATTGAATAGTATTCCTGCGCGGAGGCCGCGAGCGCGGCGCAACCGTAAAGCAGTGAACCTAAAAAGATGAATAAGGAAAAAACCAAAAAGCGTCCGTTTTTTCCGAAAAAACAAGGGGTTTTTTCATCAATTGTCAATTTTGCCCCGATCATTGTGGTAATTATAGTATTAATTTGATATACTAACAACCGTCCGGCTTGAATGTCGGCAAACAATAAAATAAGATGGATTTTAAGAAAGATATGCGTTTAAGATTGAAAACATATATATTGCTTATATTAACGCTTGCTTTTTTCAGCGCCTGTAAAATTAACTCGGTCGGTTCCGTGGAAAGGGAAGAGCTTTTTTCCCTGGAAATAGGCCCCATGGAAGACCAAATCGCCCTTTACAAGCTGGAAGGGAACATGGGAATAAGGCGCACGGGCTTTACGATGAGGGAAGGCCTTTTTTACATAGCGGACGGGAACGCCGGAAAAATCGTCAGGTATAACTCCTACGGCGACCTGCTGTTCATGATTTATAACGAGGAAACAAACCCCGCACCCATTACCTTAAAAACCAATATTTCCGGGGAAGAGCAGACGACAAGGTGGGCGTACACCTATCCGCTTGACGCGCCCGGCTGGATTACCGTTGATTCCCGCAGGCATATTTTCGCCGAAGACAGGCTAGCCGAACAGGCGCACCGCACCGACCCCGAGAGCAGGGCGGTTCTGGACGGGATAATTCTGCACTTTGATCAGGACGGGCGTTTTATCAATTATCTCGGGCGCGAGGGAATAGGGGGCAGTCCTTTCCCTAGGATTGTGGGCCTTACCACGTCGGCGAAGGACGAGCTTACCGTTATTTGCCGTATTCCCGACGGCTGGAACGTGTACTGGTACAACTCCTCGGGCGCGCTTCTGTATCTTGTTAAAATCGCGTCGGAAGCTATTCCGTCTTCTAAGGAGTGGCCTCAGGCGATAACGGCGGTGGACCATGTCGCGGCCGCCCCGGACGCGCGGAAAATTTACATTAAAGCGGATTACAGCAGAGATACCTTTGACCAGTTAACGAACACGCGCACCGGCTCGGAGCCCGTCAGTTCCGTCATCTGGATTCTTGACGTGGAAGACGGTTCTTATTCGGGTTCGATAGAAGTGCCGCTTTATGAATTTTCGGAAAACAACCATTCCGCCGACATAAAGGTTTTTTATTCGATGATTGGCGTAATGAGGGGCGGCAAGGTTCTTCTTTACTTTCCCGTGGAAACTGGCTTTTCCATTCTTTTTGTGGATTCCCATTCGCGCGAACAGCGCAGAGGCATACTCAATTTCTTTATAGACGAGCTGCGCTACAATGACTTTTTCCTTTCGCCGGACGGTATCCTTTGCGCGATGTTTGCCGATAATTTTAACGTGAAGTTTTTATGGTGGCGGACGGACAAGTTTATAGGCGGCTCCCCATGACGGAGGAAACGGAGGGAAAAAAGCCGCGGCCAAACGCGAATTACAAGCTCAGCAAGCCTGACGGCCCGAATCCCGCCGCGGAGGAAAATCTTGTTTTTTATTACAGCCGCGAGCGCAGGCTGGAAAAATCCTCTCAGGCCGTAAAGGACCTGTACGCGAAACGCCAACCCCACAACAGCTTTAACCTTTTAAAGCCCCTTGTCGCCGACAAGCCGAGGGCGACATTGTTTTTTACGATTATACTGATATGCGTTTTTATTGTAATTGTTTCGTTAGTGACAAAAACAGGCGCGTATTCATTGGACGGCAACAGAATTGATATAATAGGAACGCGTTTTGAAGGCGCCACTATCGTAGTACTGACAAAAACAGTAAAAAAGAACGCCGACAGGGCGTATACGGGCGCCGTCGATCTTGCGGTATCCTATCCTGTAATTGAAGGCGCCGAAAACGAAGAAAGCCCCGTCTTTTACCACCGTATTTTTTTCAGCATGGAACCCGTAGAAGAATACCGATTTGCGGTTCCCTTTGATTCGCCACAGCAGGTAATTATCCTGCAGTCCGAAAAAAGCAGATTGCAGATAAACTATAAACCCGAGTGAGCGTGAATATTCAGGCGTTTTCATGCGTAAAAATGATTTGACTAATCTTGTTTTATCTGTTATGTTTTTAATATGATACAGTTGTATTTCTTATCAATCCTATGTAACGGCTTAAGCGGGTATATCCTGTTCGCCGGAAACGGAAACGGGGAAGCTGAAGACGCCTCGACGGATTCCATAGAAAAGAGCTTAAGTTTTTCACTTAATACCCCTACCTTTCACCTTGTTTTGGGCATTTTATGCGCTGTTACGGGGATATTAAAACTCCTTTCTCCTACAATGGACGGAATCCTCATTTTAGGCGATCTTATTCCGTCGGCCGCCGGCATTATCGCAGGAATTTTATTGGTATTTGGAATTTACCGCCAGGACATTTCGGCTGCCCCTGAAAACCCGGGTTCTTTAGACCGCCTTGGCGCGAGCCTTTTAAGGTTCCGCAGAACCGTCGGATTCGCCTTAATCGCCGTCGCCTTTTTGCATTTCCTGTTTCCGCAAGCCCTGTTCCTGTAATTTACAGGCGGAAATTTACAAGAAAGTTAATATCCCACATTGAAAGACCCGCTCCGGCTTTATTCGATTCAAGCGCATAATTCGCGTTATTCATTTTTGCGTATGATTCGCCTTTGGTTTTACCTATATATCTGTAATTCAACCCCAATGATAATTCCGCATGTTTTAACAGAAAATACATTTTTAAAGACGGTTCCATAAAAAGCCCATACTCTGTAATGTCGCGGAAGACGATATTTCTTAATAGATGGGTGTCTATCGCGGAGCAATAGGTAAGCGGGCTTATCTGAAAAGAAACTTCAAAGGAAAAAGGATAAAAGATTTTTGTGCCAGCCTTTAAACCGAAAGCCAGAAGCAGCCAGTCCTGCCGGTAACTGATAACCGCCCCGGAAAAATTCTGTTCTTTGGGATTGCTGTCATTATATATCCCATATCCGTCTCTTCCGGCAAAAGAAAAACGCATCCATGAGCCTGAAATAAAAGGTTTTAAGTATAATACCGAGATAATTGGAAATGAAGCGCCGACGGCGGCGTCTAATTGAATATACGCGTCAGTTTTATTGGTATGGCTTGAGAAACGGGTAAGGTTGGCGTTTGAAGGCCATAGCCAGTCGCGGTCTTCCATAACGCCTGAATCGGCCGGAATTCCCACCTTAAAGGAAAGTGAAGAAAAAAATCCTGGAGCTTTCATTAAATCGGTTCGGCCGTATTCCCCTTGTATGCCCAAGTAAAAAACAGGCTTCATATCCCAAATAAGCTCGCTCAAGAATTCGTTTTTTGTATCTTTGGGCAATGAATAGACGTACTCCATAGCCTGTCCGTAGATAAAGCCGAACTGCGGCCCTAATGAAAAACAATAATTCTTTTCATTTTCTTCGGCATAAGAATTTGCGCTTAAGATAATGACTAAAACCGATAAAACGGCTATATTTTTCATTAGATATGAGAATAACAGCGATTCGTATTCTTGGTCAATTGCTTTTACTGCTTGCCGTCTGTACTTGTTCGGCAAAGAAGGAAGAAACGTCGGTAGTTCCGCCCGTTACGGCGCCCTTTTCAAAAAACTACATCGGGTTCGGAGTAATCAAAGAATCGTTTACTCACGTATTATCCGACCCAAGCGAAGACAGTTCCTCTATAGGCTACCTAAGGCGCGGCTCTTTGGTAAAAGTCATAAGGCGGCAGACAATCAAAAATACGGACATATATACTTCGTGGGTTTTAATCGAGGGAACCCAGCACGGCTGGCTGAAAGAAGAAGCTATGGATATTTATGACAGCGAGTATCAGGCGAAAACGGCTTCGGAGTCCATGAGAAGGTGAAAACGATCCTTCTTTTCGCAGTTCCGCCCGTCGCGGGCGCGGTTATCGGCTTTGTTACAAATGTTATCGCGATAAGGATGCTTTTCCGTCCGCTTAAAGAGATCCGTTTTTTTGGCGTAAGACTGCCTTTTACGCCCGGCATCCTTCCCAAACAGAGGCACAGGCTCGCGCAAAGCATAGGCGCGATGGTGGAAAGGGAACTTTTAACGCCAGAAATTTTACGCCAGCGCCTTGCCAGAAGCGACGTGCGCGAGCAGGTTAAAAACACGCTTTCGTTGTTTACGGATAACTTTTTATGTAAAACGCCGAACGAACTGCTGGAAGGCCGTGAAAACGCCATTACCCAACGGATTACGGGCGCGTTTGAAAACCTTTATCCTTCCGTTACGCGCGGCTTTCTTAATTTCCTTAACCGCGATGAAATCCGCAGGGAAATGGAATCGAGGGGTCATGTTTTCCTTACTAAAATTTTCCTTCAGCTAAATACCTTACAGCGTCTTTTTCTTACGGTAGGTCAGTACGATTTAACCCTGCAGGAGAAAATGCCTGAAATTATCAAGGAGCTTGTCGCCGGTATCGAAGAGCTTTTGCGCGACGGCAAGATTAGAAACATGCTCCTTGATACGGTTCAAGTGTCATTTGAAGGTCTTATTGGCGGGCAAAAAAACATATCGGTACTTTTTGACATAAACCCGGACGACAAAAAAAAGCTGGACGATTTTTTATTTGAAAAATTAATGTCCGCAGTGGACGGCCAGATTGAAAACATCCTTTCCTCGATAAACATTAAAGCCCTTGTATCGGAAAGAATCGATTCCTTGGACATGCTTAACGTGGAGCGCATTATCCTAGACGTGATGGCTGACCAGTTTAAGTGGATAGACATCTTCGGCGGCATACTTGGCTTCCTGATAGGCGCCTTTCAGGCGGTATTTTCTTGGTTTCTGAGATAAATCACTCCAAGTTGGCCGCAGGCGCCCATAACGCCCCTTCCTTTCCTGCGACGCATGGTAACTTTTAACCCCTTGCCTTCAAGCAGTTTTACAAAGTCTTCCGTCTCTTTTTTATCTGGTTCGCGTAGGGGCTTACCCTCGAATTCAAGGCCGTCTGCGGGGTTCCACGGGATTAGGTTTATTACGCTATCAAGACCTTTCGCGAACCGCGCCATTTCAAGAGCGTCTTTGTCGCGGGTGTTGACGCCGCCTAAAAGGGGCAGTTCCAGAGTGATGCGAGCGCCGCTTTTGTCCTGGTACGCGATGAGGGCTTGCTTTACCTTTTCGAGAGGGTTGGCGGCGGCGATGGGCATAAGACGACCGCGAAGTTCCTCGTCCGCGGTTACAAGGGAGAGGGCAAGCCTTGTGTATGGGCCGTTTTCCGCTAGATCGAACAGGCCCTCGCAGATACCGCAGGTGGAGACCGTAATCCTCCGCTTTGAAAAATTTAGGCCGGCGCCGTCGGTGAAAAAGGCGAGGGCCTTCCGCAGTTCGGGCAGGTTTAACAAAGGCTCCCCCATGCCCATGATGACGATGTTTTCGATGGCGTGGGCGCTTTTGCCGTCCGCTTCCTTAGAATCGCCCTCAGGAAGCGTGTTCCGCAGAAATAAAAACTGTTCCGCTATTTCGGCGGCGGTAAGGTTGCGGGAAAAGCCGAGACTGCCCGTCTTGCAGAACACGCAGGCCGCGGGGCAGCCCGCCTGAGTCGAAAGGCACGCGGTAAAGCGCGATTTTCCGTCCTGTAACAGGACGGCCTCTATTTTTAAGCCGTCTTCAAGCGCGATTGTAAATTTCGCCGCCGAGCCGCCTTGCGCGTCTTCATGGCGGGTAGAAACGGCGGACGAATACAATCTAAAGCGGTTTTTTAGCTCTTCGCGCAAAGAGGAAGGTAAATCCGTCATTTGATCGAAATCGGAAACGCCCCTGGTTATCCATTTGTAAATTTGGACTGCGCGAAAGCGGGGCAGGGGAAGGAGCAGGGTTTCAATCTCCGCCGGAAGAAGCCCCGCAAGGGACGCCGGAATCGCGCCCATGTTATCTTAGGCTTTCCAGCATTTCGGCTATTTTTTGATTTTTTATTCCCAGCCTTTGAAATTCTTCCAAAACTTCGGCCGCTTTTCTGCGGTCGCCTGATTTCAGATAACAGTCTGAAAGTTCAAGATACAGGCGGAAATTTCTGGAATCCTGCTGGATCAGCCTTCTGAAAGAAGTGATCGCTTCCTCGTATTTTTCCTGTTCTTTCGCGAGCAACGCAAGGCCCATTACCGCGTAAGTGTCAAATTCAATGTTAAGGGCTTTCTCGTAATATTCTTTTGATTTTTCATAATCGTTCAGGTTGCGGTAAGCGTCGCCCATGCGCGTAAGGATCATCTTGTTTCTAGGATCCTGTTCAAGAATCTGGTTCCAGTATTTTAACGAAGTGGTAATCTGGTTCATGCCCCTGTAGCAGTCGGCAAGACCGAAAAGGGCGTAAAAATTATTTTTTTCCCTTTTTAACGCGGCTTCAAAATAGGGTATGCCTTCGCTGAATGTTTTTAATTTTCTGTGGCAGTTGCCTATGGAAGTAAGGACGCGGATATCCACGTTGTCGCTGTTAATTTCAAGCATCCTTTCCCAGTAATAAAGGGCCTCTTTGTACTCCTTAAAATCATAATGAAGATGCCCCATGCCGATTATGGCGTAGGGGTTTGTGTTTTCCATTTCCAAAACCTTCATGTAGATGTTTCTGGAGTTCGCGAAATCGCGCACTTTCCTGTAAGCGTCCGCTATTCTTGTAAGAACGGTTATGTTTTTATCGTCGTGGACAAGGTACTGTTCCCATATTTCAATCGCTTTCTTGTACTGGTTCATAGCCTTGTAGCAGTCGGCCAACCCGAAAAGGGCGTAATTGTTGCCGGGATGGTTGGCAAGGCATCTTTGGTAGAATTTTACGGCTTCGTGGATGGCGCCCTGTTTGCGCGTAGCGTCTCCTAATCCTACAAGCGCGTAATTGTTGTTCTCGTCCATTAAAAGGATTTTTGTAAAACAGTCTATGGCTTCGTCTATTTTATTTTCTTTTAGGTATTGGTACCCGACTTTTGAAATTTCAGAAATTTTATGTGGTTCTGCCGTTTGAATTTCATCAATCATTCTGTTCCTTTCCTTCCTGAATGACATCTTTCTCGTTTTCTTTGTCTTCCAGGATAAGTCCATGTAATAATTCCGCAACCTGCTCTATCATAGGTTCGGATTTTGTTCGATCCGGCGCGATCCAGTACATTTGCAGGGCTTCAAGAAACTTGTTTTGCGATTTATAATAATCGCCTACTCTTGTAAGCCCGTCCGTATATTTTGTGGTAAGAAAGACTTTTTTCGCCCCATCAACGTTCCCTTCGTTGAACATCTGGTTGCCCTTTCGGTTTAAGATGGCCTTTTGGGTGCTTTCCACCGGCGTAGTAGAAGTTACTTTAAGGAAAGAACCCTGATCTTCAAATCGTTCGATTTCTTTTTTTATTTCCATATTTTTATATCCTTATTTTTCTTATATATATTATCTGTCGTTTTTAAAAAAAACGCAAGTAGTATTTTTTAAGTTATATAAAAAAGTTATAACTTTATTTCTTTGTGAGAAATGAAAAAATCGACCACCGACCTTCCATATTCGCGCGAGTCCGTCTTTTCAAGGCTTTGAATTGCGGTTTTTTGCGAATCTTGGCGCGGACGGTGGATTAAAAGCCTGCTCCCGTCGGCCATAAGCGGGGAAAGAAAGATGTTTTCAACCAATTCCCATTTGAACTGATATGGAAAAGGCGGGTCAAGAAAGATGATATTAAAGGAGGTTTTCGCCCTTTTTACGTACAGTTCCGCCGGCATAAAACGGCAGTTAATCCTTACCGGGGAGATGGAAACATTGTCCAAAAGGGTTTTTCTTTTTAACTTGTCCTGTTCGACGGCTTCAACAACGGACGCGCCGCGCGAGGCGGCTTCAATCGCGATAATGCCGGAACCTGAAAAAATGTCAAGAAAGGATAGGCCGGATAAGTCCCCAAGGCAGGCGAAAACGGATTCGCGCATTTTGTCCATGCTTGGCCGTATTATGCCGGGAGGCACCGTAATAGTCCTTCCCAGAAGCGTTCCGCCTGTAACTCTCACTCGCCGCCCAGAAGTCCGTTTAGCTCCGCATTGCTTACAAGGGGCTCTTTTACCGTCTGCCCGGCGGGAATATGGGCCTCTTCTATCTGTTTTTGCCTTTTCGCGCTGTCTTTTCTGAATTTGTCAATCCAAACCTGCGTTTCGGCGAGAAGGGCGGTGGAAAACGGGCTTGTATTGTTGGAAACTTCGTTGATAATTTGGCTAAATTGCCATTCCGCGTCCGAAAGGTTGTCCGCCTCGGTTTCCCTGTCCATAAATTTGATGTTCGCGAGGAACTTTTCGGACAGCATATCCAGCATGGAATTGATAAATTCCAAATCTTTCATGGTCTGATGCAGGAAAAGGCCTATATCCGTATCAAGATGCAAAAGATCCCTGATCATCCTGATTCTGACGTTCAGTATAAAAATGGTATCTTCAAAATTAATCCGTTTATTCATGGTATTACTCTTATTATCGACAGAATTACTGGTTACAAGACAGTTTTTTACATATATAGAATAGTTGACATTATGACGACAAGATTAATATACTGTTATTAGTACGGTAAAAGAGGGGGAAAATGGCCGCACCTTTGCAACTCACATTTGTTAATTTCGCAAAAAATTCATATATCATTGTAGAGGGTAAAAGGAACGCGGACAGGTTCTTTATCATTCGCACCGGAAAGGTAAAACTCTCCAAAGAAGTCCAAATTGTAGCCGAGGAAGGGGATATCCTGAATCCCGGTGATTTTTTCGGCGTCGTTTCCACGATGTCGGGGCACAGCCATATTGAAACCGCGCAGGCGCTTACCGACGTAACCCTTATTTCGGTATTAAGAGACCAATTCAGCCAGCTAATCCAAAGCAACGCCCCCGTCGCCATGAAAATAATCATGCAGTTTTCAAAAAGGATGCGCTTTCTTGACGAAGCCCTTACAAGGCTTACCTTAAAAAACAACGCCGCCGAAGAAGCCCCAAGCCATCTGTTTACCGTCGCGGAATTTTACGCGAAGCATAACCAGTTCAGCCAGGCCCTTCTGGCGTATCTTAAATATGTCAGATTCTGCCCCAAAGGGGAGAATGTTAAAACCGCGCATGAAAGAATGAAAAAAATAGCCCCTTTTGTCAAAAAACCGCCTAAGGAATTTAAATCCGATGAAATGACCCGTACCTATTCCAAAGACGACATAATCTTCTGCGAAGGAGAACCAGGGGATCAACTTTTTATCATTCAGAAGGGGTCGGTTAAAATAATAAAAATTACGGAAAACAACGAGATTTTGCTCGCGGTGTTAAAATCGGGCGACATTTTCGGGGAAATGGCCCTGTTGGAATCCAAGCCGAGGGCCGCGGGGGCCGTAGCTTTTGAAGAATGTCAGCTTATGGCGGTAAACCGCGCCAATTTCCAGCAGATGATTCAGACCCAGCCCCAGCTTATCGCCCGTCTTACGACGCTTTTGTCCGAGAGGATTTGGCTTCTTTACAAACAGCTCGCTAATACCCAGATAACCGATCCCATTGGGCGAATGTACGATTTAATGCAGACCCATATCGAGAAAAAGAAAGTGGATATGAGCGAAATTACCGCTTTCTCGTTTGATTTCGGGGTAAAAGAGCTTGTTACCATGGTAGGGCTTTCCCAGACTGACGGCACGTTATACTCGCGGAAACTTATGGAAACCCCCGGTTTGCAGATTATTAACGAAAAACTTTACATAAAAGACATAAACGAAATACTAAGGCAAAACGCGTATTATAAAAAAATGCAGCAGTTGGAAAAAGCCCGTCTTGCAAAAAAACCCATTGTATAAAGCCGTAACTGTGTCCGATAATTAATATGATGAACCATAAATGGATATTTTTTGTTTTTTTTCTCATAATTGCCGCCTGCGTTTGGGCTCAATCGCCTGCGGCGCCGACGACCGTACCCGGCACGCCCATACCTAAAGCGGCCACGCCGCCGGCTACCGCCACGCCGGCAACCGGCGCGACTACGACGCCAACGGCGGCCGCCGGCACAAACGATTTGCCCCGCCAGTTTCGCACCCTTGTTTTGGGAATGAGCCTTGACGATTTAAAGGCGAACCTGCAGAGCGACGATTCATTCAACTTTCGGGGCGACAGGGACGTATCTTTTCTGCCCGTAAGAAACCAGAGCCTTGTGGAAACGACCGGCTCTTTATTTATAAAACGCGCTTTTTTCCAGTTAAGGGACGAGTCCGTGTTTATCATGGCTTTTTCGCTTAATACCGACATAATAGACCACTATTCGGTCTTTACCCAACTTGTGGAAAAATACGGCCAGCCCACCTACCTTGATCCTTCCGAAGCCGTTTGGGAAACCGACGATACCAGAATAGCGATTGAAAGGCCGTTAACCGTAAAATACATCGATAAAAAAGTCTTTACCGACATCGTAAACGAATCCGGCCTGATTGAATCCGGACAGGTAAAACTTCGCCAGGATTTCCTGAATGATTTCTAGAAAGCGCTCTTTCCCGTTTCTTTGCATTTTAGCCGTATGCCTATTAATCCCCGTAACTTCCTGTTCGCGGCAAAAACTACCCATAAAGGAAATTTCCATTGAAAGGGACGGGCAGAAGATTGCCTCCGTAAAGGCGGAGATTGCGGACACTCAGGAAGCGCGAAACAACGGCCTTATGTTCCGTAAAAAACTGCCCGACGGACAGGCCATGCTCTTTGTCTTTGATTACGATCATGTGTTGTCCTTTTGGATGAAAAACACCTATATCCCGCTTTCCATCGCCTTTATCACCCACGACGGCGTAATTATCGATATAAAGGACATGTACCCCAACGACACAAGCTCCGTCCTCTCAAGCCGCTCCGCCCGTTATGCCCTAGAAGCCCCCCAAGGCTGGTTCTCCCGCGCCGGCGTGCGTGTCGGGGATACGGTCGTAATTCCTTAATTCATTATTCATTTGAAAAAAGCCAGAATATTGCTTATAATTAAGAAAACAGCATAAACAAGGGGTCGTTTTTGTTTAAGGGATTAACTCAGAGGGTACAGAGGTTACTTTCGATAAACGCGCAGGATGAGGCTAAAAGGTTCAGTTCCGACCAGCTCTTGCCCGAACACATAATTATAGCGATGCTCAAGGACGGCGGGGGGACGGCCTGTAAGGCGCTCATGTTCCTTCGCATCGACCTGCCCGAATTTAAGCACGTTCTGGAAAAATCCATACCCAGAATACCCGGCCTTATAATACGCGGCGAAGTGCCGCCTTCCAAACGCACCAAAAATATGCTGGATGTCGCCACGGAAGAGGCGAGGGCGATGGGCTGCGACTACCTCGGCACCGAGCATGTTTTATTCGCCGCCATGCGCGAACAGGATTCAAGCGTTCAGGTTTACCTTAACCAGCGGGCGGTGGATACCGACATGATGAAGGTAATAATTCAAACCACGTTCAGCTGGCCGCATAATAAAAATGACGGCGAGTATGTTACCACGGATAAATACCAGTCAATTAATTTTCACAGGGAAAGGGAACGCGTGCCGGTTCACGCCGGCGGCGGCAGGGAAAATGCCCCAAGGATAAAACCCGCGGCATACCCGGTTTTAACTCCCGCCCTGGATAACTTTTCGCGCGATCTTACCGCGCTTGCGAGGGCGGGCAAAACTGACCCTGTCGTAGGACGCAAAAAAGAAATTAACCGCGCCGTAAGAATCCTCGCGAGGAGGACGAAGAACAACCCCGTATTAATCGGCGAGCCCGGTGTCGGAAAGACTGCCATTGTGGAAGGTATCGCCCAGCTTCTTGCGAGCGAGGCAGTTCCCGAGGCGCTCGCCGGCAAACGCATCCTTTCGCTTGATATGGGAATGTTAGTCGCGGGAACAAAATACCGCGGCGAGTTTGAAGAGAGAATAAAGAAAATAATCCGCGAGGTGAATCAGGCGGGGAATATAATTCTGTTTATCGACGAGATTCACTCGATTATCGGGGCGGGAGGGGCGGAAGGCACCCTGGACGCTTCTAATATGTTAAAGCCGGGGCTTTCCAGAGGCGAGATACGCTGTATAGGAGCCACGACATTGTCCGAGTACCGCAAGTATTTTGAAAAGGACGCAGCCCTTGAACGCCGTTTCCAGCCCGTAACCGTAGAAGAACCGAGTTACGATGAAACCGTGGAAATTCTTTTTGGCATTCAGAAAAAATTTGAAGAACACCACCTTGTTAGATATTCTCATAGCGCCGTAACGCTCGCGGCGAAATTAGCCCAACGTTATATCATGGGACGCTTCATGCCGGATAAGGCGATTGATATTCTTGACGAGGCGGGAGCCCTTCGCAAGCTTGAATCGCGGGACGAACCGCCCGAGATCGCCGGTCTTGAAGACGAGATCGCGAAGTTATGCGAAGAGAAGACGGCGTTTGTAAGCGTGCAGGATTACGAGCACGCCGCCGAAGTGCGCGACAAAGTGCGTGATTTAAGGGTGCGCCTCGCGGAAGCGCAGATCGCGTGGGAACAGGCTTCGGTAAGCCACAGGCCGGAAGTAACCGACGAGGACGTGCGCCGCGTCGTAACCGAAGCGACGGGCGTTCCCGTCATGAACTTGGAAGAGCGCGAATCGAGCCGTATGCTTTTAATTGAAGACGAACTGCGTAAAGCGATTATAGGCCAGGATGACGCGATAAAGCGCGTCGCCTCCGCCATCAGGCGCTCTAAAGCGGGAGTTTCTTCCCCGCGCCGCCCGTTAGGCTCATTTATCTTCCTAGGGCCCACCGGAGTGGGAAAAACCTACCTTGCGAAAAAACTCGCGCAGTTCCTATTCGCTAATGAGGACGCGCTTGTCCGTATTGACATGTCCGACTACATGGAAAAGCATAACGCTTCCCGTCTTGTGGGCGCGCCTCCCGGCTACATCGGTTATGAAGAGGGCGGAATGTTAACTGAAAAAATTAGACGCAACCCGTACCGCGTAATCCTTTTTGACGAGATTGAAAAAGCGCATTTCGACGTGTTTAACCTTTTACTTCAAGTGTTGGAAGAGGGGGAACTTAGGGACAGCCTAGGGCACGCCGTCAATTTCCGCAATACGATAATCATAATGACAAGTAACGCCGGGGCGCGCGAAATTTCCAAGGATAACCGCCTTGGTTTTTCCAACGGCTCCTCATTCTTAAGCGCCGCCGAAATTGAAACGCAGGCGATGTCAGAAATGCGCCGTATTTTCAGCCCTGAATTCATCAACAGGGTGGACGAAATAGTGGTTTTTAACCCGTTAAAACAAAAAGAAATAGAGGCTATTTTGGACATTGAAATAGAAGAACTTTCCCGCAGACTAGCCGAACAGGACTATTCGTTAAAGGTAACCCATGCCGCAAAGCGTATTATCGCCGAAAAAGGCTGGGACCAGAAATTCGGCGGCAGGCACCTGCGCCGCACATTGCAAAAAGAGATAGAATCCCCCCTGTCCGACCTTCTCCTAGAACGCCACTGGGAAGACGGCGCGGTCTTCACGGTAGACGCTAAAAAGGGTTCGATACAAATAAAAGGCAAAAACCCCGTGATGACCGAAGTAGTTTTCGCCTAATTTGGATTTTTCCGAAAAGACTCACACAAAGGCACAAAGGCACAAAGGCACAAAGGACACAAATGGGGAAGAGGGGGTTGTTGTCCGAAGACTATTCGTGAGCTTTACGATAAATTAACGGACGAAAACCCCTTATTCCTCTTCGTGTCCTTCTCTTCCTCCGTGTCCTTTGTGTGAAATCTTCTAGCTATTTTTTATATAAATAATAGCTTCCTTATATAAAAAATGTATGATATTATGACAATAAGGAGAAACCTTAAAATCATGAATATCAGAAAAACAAAGATAGTATGCTCTTTAGGCCCGGCGTCAGCCAGTGATGATGTCGTGCGCAACCTTATACTTGCCGGGATGAACGTGGCGCGTCTTAATTTTTCCCACGGGGTTGAAGGCGAGCACCGCGCTTCCGTAGATCGGGTTAGGCGTGTTTCCAAAGAATTGGGAATTCCCGTCGCGATTATGCTGGACACAAAAGGACCGGAGATACGTACGGGCATGGTCGAAAAAGACGGCAAGGTCACGATAAATAAAGGGGACGATGTCCTTATTACTTCCGATGACAGTTTTACAACGGCGGTAGGGAACGGGGCACCGGCGCATATTGCGTTGTCATGGAAAGATGCCGGTTCAAAACTGCAAAAAGGGCACCGTATTCTTATCGCGGACGGGCTTCTTGAACTTGAAGTAATTGATACGGCGGGAGGCATCAAGTGCAGGGCGAACAATACCGCCGTCATCGGCAGTAAGAAAAACGTCAACCTTATCGGCGTTCACGCCGGGCTTCCCATTATCGGCGAACAGGATAAGAAAGACTTGGAATTCGGCGTTTCGTTGGATCTTGATTGTGTCGCCGCAAGTTTTTTAAGTTTTCCCCACGAAGTAACCGAAATAAAGAAATTTTTGGAAAGTCATTCGTCCCACATGAAAGTTATAGCGAAAATTGAAAGCTGCGAAGGACTGGAGAACATAAAAGAAATCGCCAGGCTCGCCGACGGCGTAATGGTGGCGAGGGGGGATCTTGGCCAACAGGTCCCCATTGAGCAGATTCCTCTGGCGCAAAAACACATTATCAACACGTGCCGAAGGGCGGGCAAGCCCGTCATTACCGCCACGCAGATGCTTGAATCGATGATAGTGAACCCGCGCCCGACCCGCGCCGAACTGACCGACGTGGCGAACGCGATACTGGATGGAACGGACGCGATTATGCTTTCAGGCGAAACGTCGGCGGGGGCCTACCCTGTGGAATCGGTAAAAACGATGGACAAAATAGCGTGCGTTATCGAGCAGTCGGACGAATTCCGCGAGCGCATGAGGAGTCTCCACGACGAATGTCATTCGGAAGTGCACAACCCAAAAGAAAACTTAGGCATAATCATGTCGCGCGCGGGAGTTGAAACCGCGACGGCGGTTAACGCGAAAGCCATTGTTACGCCGACCCGCTCGGGAAACACCGCGCGAATTTTAAGCGTATTCAGGCCGGACGAGCCTATTCTCGCCGTAACGACGGAACACCACTCCGAACGCATTATGCAGTTGTACTGGGGCGTTAACACCCTGCTCAGATCTAAAGTGGACGATTCTGAAACCATGATAAACGATACCATGAAAGTCGTTTCCGATACCGGGATTGCCGGCATATCGGATAAAATAGTGCTCATCGCGGGCCTGCCGTTAGAAAGCCCGAACATGATAAACAACATCCGCGTAGTCATTATTGGGACAGTCCTCGCGCGTTCAAGCGCCGGAGGTTTCGCGAATCAGGACATTACCCGCGTGCAGGGCAAAATTGTCCATTCCGCAAACGCGGCCGACGCGCGTAAAAAGATCATGTCTTCGGGCGCGGGTTCCATACTTATTTGCGACGTTCTTACCGAAGAATATATATCCTTGATCAGTTCGGTGAGCGGAATCATCTGCGAAAGCGTTTCGGAAATAAGCGAACAGAAGTTAGCCCTTATCAATCCAAACCTTGTCTGGCTTACCCACATAAGGGACGCTACAAAGAAACTTGAATCGGGATTGACGGTAACGATAGACGGAAAAGAACTGCTTGTGTACGAAGGGGCTATTTAACGTTTAAGGCGGCCGTTCTTCGCGCTATGCTCCTGCCGTCAAGCTCGTTTTCAGCGAGCAGTTCTTCCCTTGTCCCCAGCGCCCTGTTGCCTTCAAAGTAATTGCTCTGCGCCGTAAAGCTTGCGGTTTTGCATTTGCAGTTGCGCTCAAGGGCGAGGGAAGTCAAGTATTCGCCTATGCCGCCTTCTTTTACGCCTTCCTCGATAAAAACCGCAAGTTCGTACTCGTTCATCAGCCCCGCGATATAATCTTCGTCCACAGGTTTTAAAAAGCGCAAGTTGTAAAGGTCTGTTTGTATGTTCTGCCCTTTAAGGATTGTCGCGGCTTCAAGTACTTCCCTGTAAAGGCTTCCCGTGAAAAATAGGCAGACCCGTCCCTTTTCGCGCGAGACGAAAACCCCGCGCCCTTCTTCAACAGGCCGTGAAAACGCGGGACATTCGGCGGGGCAATAGGCTTTCGGGTAGCGGATGATGACGGGGCCGTCTTTTTTTGCGAGAGCCCAGTCGGTCATAAGGCGCAGTTCGTTTTCGCCAGCGGGGGCGAGAATCGTCATGTTGGGCGCGCCTCGGAAGAGCGAAATGTCGAATAACCCCTGGTGGGTTTCGCCGTCCGCGCCTACGAAACCGGCCCTGTCCAGCGCGTAAATAACGGGCAGGTTTTGAAGGGCGGCGTCGTGTATTATCTGATCCACCGATCTTTGGATAAAAGTCGAGTAAACCGCTACTATGGGGCGCAGTCCGCGGGCGGCAAGGCCGGCGGCGAAAGTGGCGGCGTGTTCTTCCGCGATTCCCGTGTCGAAGAAGCGGGCGGGGAACGCTTCCTTAAAACGGGTAAGCCCCGTCCCCGTCTGCATCGCCGCCGTTACGGCCGTCACGCGGCTGTCTTTCTTCGCCGCTTCAAGAATTATGTTAGAAAAAGCTTCCGTAAAAGTTTTTTTCGCGCTTGAACGCTCTCCCGAACCGATGCCTTCGTCCACGGAAAATGAGCCTACGCCGTGGTAACTGTCTGGCTCGTCTTCCGCGTAGCCGTACCCTTTTCCCTTTTGCGTGATAACATGGATTACGACGGGGCGGTTCAACCTTTTTACGTCTTCCAGAACGCTTGTAAGCGCGTGGATATTATGCCCCCCAATCGGCCCCACATATTCAAACCCAAGGTCCACAAAAAAGTTGTCGATGTAAAACACAGCCTTTACCGCGCGTTTTAGCCTTACCACAAGGTCAAAAAAAGATTCGCCTACAAACGGGATTCTTTTTACCATAGCGTCAAAATGCCTGCGGAACGTCTGGTACTTCGCCTTCATGGAAAGTCTGCTTAAATATTTGGAAAGCCCGCCGACGTTACGGCTTATGGACATCTTGTTGTCGTTTAGGATTACGATTAAAGGCAGTTTCAAGTGCCCGGCGTGGGAGAGCGCCTCGTAGGCGAGCCCGCCCGTCAACGCCCCGTCCCCGATGACCGCTATGGCGTATCCTTTGCCGCCGAGGATCTTTTCCGCGGCGAGAAGTCCTAAGGCGGCTGAAATGGAAGTGGAGGCGTGTCCCGTGTTAAAAGCGTCATGTTCGCTTTCGCTACTTTTCGGGAATCCGGCGAGCCCCGAATATTTTCTTAAAGAAGAAAAAGAGGCGTACCTGCCCGTAAGAATCTTATGCGCGTAACACTGGTGGCCAACATCCCATACTATTTTATCCTGCGGCGTGTTAAAAACGCGGTGCAGGGCGATGGTCAGTTCCACTGCGCCCAAATTGGACGCGAGATGCCCCCCGTTGCTTGAGACCACGTCGACTATTTTTTCCCTTATTTCCCTAGCAAGGCCGTTAAGCTCGTTTAATTTTAATTTTTTTAAATCCTGCGGTGAGTTTATTTTTGAAAGTAAAAGTTCATGCATTATTTATTTTTCTTCGTTGTTTTTTAAGGCCGCGGGTTGATCTCGCAATCTTTCAAGGTATTTTCTTCTTGAATCGAGCAAATCAGACAGTTCCTGCGTCATATACGGGCTTATGTCCCTCGCTATCGGAAGCACATATTCGGTCGTTTCATTAATGTAACGCTCTACAAAGTCAAGATTGTTTACAAATCCCAGGGAAATCATATTGGAAAGGCGATCCGCCACTTTAAGGACTTTCGCGTTATGTGAGCCTGTTTCCCTTATGCGTATAAGAAAGTCCGCCTTTGTTTCGCTGTGCCGCCTTGAAACTTCCTGTACGAGGTTGTAGACGGCGTGGCTTTCAAAGTCGATTGATAAGAGGATGTTATGGTTTAAGTCGGGTATGTCTTCGATTAAATCATGCACAAGGGAGGCTTTTAACAGGACTGAATCGATGTATCCGTAGTCGACCAGAATCGCCATAGTGTCAATCTGATGGCGGAACATGTTTCCGCCGCCTTCGCGCGATTTTCCGATAAGCAACGTTGCCGCTTGAATGTACGGCACAAGGTGGATAACGCTCATGTGAAGCATTTGTTCTGTTGTCATTTTATAAGTCCTTTAAATAATTACCGAGTTTTTCGGTACGCTTGAGTGTTTCCTCAAGTTTGCTTTTTTGTTCGTCCACAAGCTGGGCGGGCGCGTTTTTGACAAACTGTTCGTTCGCCAGCTTGCCGCGCAGAGCGTCGACATATTTTAAGTCTTTTTCCAGATCGCCTGAAAGTTTTTTCTTTAACGCCTGAGTATCAACCGCCTCCGCGACAAAGACAAAAATTTCAAACCCGGTTCCGGCCATTCCGATTGAACCTGCGGGTCTGCCTTCTTTTGCGTCTTCGACGCTTAAATCCCCGATTCCCGCGAGCAGTTTTATCAAATCTCCGTTTTGTTTGAATGTGTCCGCCTGTTCCCCAGAGGCGCGCACAAGGGCGCGAAGTTTCTTTTCCGGCGTTATACCGCATTCGCTCCGCAGGGTGCGTACCATGCCCACCAATGACTGCATGCTCGCGAATCTTTTCTCCTGCGAGGGATCGTCTCGCTTCGCGTCAAAATCGGGGTATTCGGCGTTGATAAGCAATGGGGCTTTCGCGCCCGTATCGGGCAGTTTCTGGTAGATTTCCTCGGTAACGAAGGGCAGAAGGGGGTGGAGCAGGCGCAGTGAGTTTTCAAGCACGTCAAGCAGGACGGAAGTAGCGCGGTCTTTTTCCGTAGCGTCGCCGCCCTTTATAGAAAGTTTTGTCGCTTCAACATACCAATCGCAGTAATCGTTCCAAAAAAATTCGTAGGCTGTTTGCGCGGCGTCGTTGTAACGGTAGGAAAGAAACGCTTCCCTCATCGACTTTGCCGCTTCGTTTAGCCGTGAATAAATCCATTCATCAGTTGGAGTTAATGCGGGGTTTTCCTGCAAAGTACGACCGTCAAGATTCATTAAAATATATCTGCTTGCGTTCCACACTTTGTTGGCGAATTTTGTCCCCATCTTAAAAGATTCTTTGTCAACTAAAATATCCTGTCCTTGGGCGCACATAAACGCAAGCGTAAACTTCATAGCGTCCGCGCCAAACTCGTCCACAAGCTCCAACGGGTCAAGTCCGTTGCCCAGAGACTTGCTCATTTTGCGTCCCTGTTTGTCCCGCACAAGCCCGTGAATGTAAATGTCACGGAACGGCGCTTTGCCCGTAAACTCAAGCCCTGCCATGATCATTCTTGATACCCAAAAAAAGATGATGTCATAGGCGGTTATAAGGGCGGTTGTCGGGTAATATTTTTTAAAGTCATCGGTTTTGCAATCGGCGTTTTCCCAGCCCAATGTGCTGAAGGGCCAAAGCCAGCTTGAAAACCAAGTGTCAAGCACGTCGGGGTCTTGTTCTATTTTTTTGCTCTTGCAATGAGGGCATATATCGATGTCGTTACGTGAAACTGTCATTTTGCCGCAGTCGGTACAAGTCCATGCGGGGATTCTATGCCCCCACCACAGTTGGCGGCTGACGCACCAGTCCCTTATGTTTTCCATCCAGTGTTTATAAGTGTTTTCCCATTTTTTGGGGTAAAAAATAATTTCGCCTTTCTGCCAACTGGCTAACGCCTTTTCAGCTAACGGCTTCATGCGGACAAACCACTGCTCGGAAAGAAACGGCTCTATTACCGTATGACAGCGGTAACAATGCCCAACAGAGTGATTAATAGGCTCGTCTTTCACAAACCAGCCGC
>NZ_BDHD01000027.1:0-20773 GCF_054786075.1 Treponema sp. R6D11
ACCCAAGGCAGAATTGGAAAACAACAACCTGCGCTTTGTGCCGCCTAATGACCCCGCTCTTTTAACATCCCGCTGGATTGACGAAATGTTCGGAAGCTCATTTTTTATTCTTGTAGGGCTTCAGCGGCAGTACGGCACGGTTTTTGACGCTGATTTTATTAATCGCATAAGCGATTACACGGCGGAAATTGAAGAAATACCCATTGTTAAAAGCGTTACTTCATTAATAAACGCCGAATATATTACGTCAAAAGACGACGCCATTGTAGTAGAAAAACTTTTAAAAAGCGATTTTACAGGCGCTCAGGAAGAAATAACGGAATTAAAACGCCGTCTGCTTTCATGGGATATGTACGAGAGAGCGCTTTATTCAGATGATTTTACGGCAACTCAAATTTTAATTCCGTTGTCAATAAATTCAGAACAGGCAAGCTCAAAACAAACAAGCGAATACTTTATAAAAATAAGGGACATTGCGCATAAAAATTTTGACAGTTGCGCGACAGTCCATGTTACGGGAATGCCCGTAATTATCGCTACAGTAAACGAGGCAATGAACGCCGATCTTAAACTGCTTATTCCTGTAGTAATTCTTGTTGTGCTGTTAATACTGTTTATCTCATTTCGCGCATTTACTCCCGTCGTTCTGCCTCTTATCTCCGTAGTTATTTCGGTAATATGGTCTGTCGGGGCAATGCCTTTGTTTGACATAAAACTTTCAGTTATTTCCACAGTTTTGCCTGTTATCCTTGTGGCGGTGGGGAGCGCTTACGGAATCCATATCGTTACCCATTACCTTTTAAGCCGTGAAATAAATAACGCCGATATAAGCCGCGAGGAACACAGCGCTCTTGTTATCGAAGTAGTAAATAAAATTATAAAACCTGTTTTTCTTGCGGCGTTAACCACTTTTGTAAGTTTTCTTTCATTCTGTTTTACAACTGTAGCGCCGTGCAGGGAGTTCGGCTATTTCGCCAGTTTTGGAGTAGCCGCCGCTTTTATCGTTTCAATTTTACTTATTCCCTCTCTCTTAATCATAAGAGGATCCAAAAAGATTAAAACTGTAAAAGAATCAGATGTGGCAAACAAAGGAGTCAGCGCATTTATAGCGGACAATCTTACTATACTGGCAATCAGAAAAAAGACGATTTTATTTTTTGCTGTTTTTGCGGTAATTATTTCCCTTTACGGTTTATCAAAATTGATAATTGATAATGTTATGGTTGAATACTTTAAACCGAGTACGGAAATTTACATTGCCGATAAATTTATAAGACAGCAATTCGGCGGCTCAAAAGTTGTAAGTATTGTTGTAAGCGCCGAAAGTACGGAAGCTATTTTACATCCTGACACCCTTGCAGCCATGGACGGGCTTTCTTTTTATTTGCAAAAAAATGTTCTCGGCGTAGGTAAAATAATGGGTTTTACGGATTTGATAAAACGCATTAATCAAGTTTTTAACGCCGATGAAAGTCCCGACGGGCTTCCCGTAACGCCGACTGTCTCAGCCGCAAAAACTTCCGACAGTTTTGGGTTCGGAGATTTTAGTTCTGATGATTTTGGATTTGGTTCTTTTGAATATGATAATACACCCAAACCTGTTGTTAATACTCCCAAAAAAACCAATACGGAAAAAAATAAAGTTTATACGCAAACAGAATTGATAGAACTGTTTGACCGCGCAGGAAGTAAGTCCCGTGCAATGGACGTTAATGAACTTGTTTGGGAGCTAAAAAAGCAGATAAATTACGAAGGCGCTTCTTATTATGAAATACCTATTGACCCAAAACGTTACGGCAAAGAAACAAAGGAAGACATGCAAAGGCTAATAGCGAATTATCTTATTCTGCTTTCCGGTAACATCAGCGAATACGCTAATGATCCGCTTGAACCTACGGCGATAAAGTCCACAGTACAGCTTCGCACTCTTGGAATGGAAGACAGCCACGCTATTTTCCGCAAGATAAGAGAATACGCTGACGCAAACTTTCCAGCGGGAGTAAAATTTACCTTAGGCGGAACAACAATGGTGGAAAGCTCATTAAATGATCAGGTTGTTCAAACTCAGGTTGTTTCGATGTTATTCTCTATCATTTGCGTATTTATAATAGTATCATTGGCAAATAAATCATTAATGGCGGGTATTATCGGGATTATTTCATTATTAAAATCCATAATGATCAATTTTTTCGTTTTGGGGTTTTGCGGAATCAAGCTGAATCTTGGCACTTCGATGGTTGCCGCCGTAGCAGTCGGCATTGGAATTGACTACTCTATTCACTGCATGGAAGCCTACAAGCGGGAATATTTAGCTTTTGGCGGCAAGGGAGATTTTTTGCGCCAGGTGTTTTTCAGCTCTGGAAAAGCCATTATCATCAACGCTTTGTCGGTGGGAGCCGGTTTTGCGGTCTTGGTGCTTTCAAACTTCGTCATGTTAGGCGATCTTGGAATGTTAATCGCTATTACAATGTTTTCAAGTGCGTTTGTAAGTTTAACTGTGCTTCCTGCCTTGCTTTTGTTGATTAAACCTAAGTTTATTTACAAGGAGTAAATATGAAAAAAATAGTTTTATTTGTCATTTTTCTTGGAGCATTATTTTCGCTCTACGCTCAGGACGCTGACTCTATCGTAAGGGTTTCAAGAAACAGGATTAAAGCGGATACTATTTCTACAAGATCAAGAATGGTCATTCAGGCAAAAGACGGTTCAACTACGGAAAGACTTATCGACAATTATTCAAAAGACGGACCGAATGGGGCGCGTAACGTAATTGTTTTTCAACAGCCTGCAAGCGTCGCAGGGAGCCGTTTCCTTACAATGGGAAATAAAAACGCCCCTGATGACCGCTGGATTTTCATGCCTAATCTTGGCAAAGTAAGACGCATTGCATCTTCCGAGGGTTCAGGAAGTTTTATGGGGACTGATTTTTCTTTTGACGATATTTCTTCGACAAGCCGAAGCGCGGATCTTGATACACATACTTTGCTTAGGGAAGAAAATATAGGTATTACCGCCTGTTATGTGATCCAATCAGTGCCTAAAGACAGTTCTTATCAGTATTCTAAAATGATTCAATGGATAGCAAAGGACACGTCTATTGTTATGAAAATAGAACTTTACGATAAAAGAAATACGCTTATTAAAACCGTCGAAATGTCTGGCATTAAGACTATTCAGGATAGACCTACAGTTACCGTTACAAAAATGACAACTCACACCGCCGGAACGTCAACGACTATTACAAATGAGATTGTAAAGTACAACGACCCTGTTCCCGATGGAGTTTTTACAACGGCATATCTTGAAACAGGGAAAGTCAGCAGATAGTTAAGGACAAATTATGTTAAAGAAAATATTTTTATTTACCGCCGTTGTTTTGTTTATAAACGGCATTATTTGGGCGCAGGATTTTGGTTTTGGTTTTGAGGAAGACGAAGAAACGCCTAAATCTTCCGCGTCATTTAAGGCAGGTGGAGAAATTTCCGCAGAGGCGACGCCGTTTTTTTACAACTTTAACGATGATTACCCGTTTGTCGATTCATCATGGAATGTAAAACTTGATTTGGCGTTTACAAGTCCTTATATCGATATTTATTCATCTTCTAATTTTAATTCGGATTCCATAAATGAATTGTGGTCAAGAAACCCCGACTTAAAAGAAAAAAATCACACTCCGCTGATTATTGACGAGGCTTATTTACGGGCATATATCGGAGCTGTAAATATTGAAGCAGGCTACCGTAAATTGACATGGGGAAAAGTTGACAGTAACGGTCCGTTAGATGTAATTAACCCGATTGATTATACAGACCTTATAAATATTACAGAAATAAAAGAAAGAAAAATAGCACGCCCGATGCTTCACATAACATTAAACACTGGCAGTTTTTCAAAATTGGAAGGAGTATTTATTCCCAATTTTACGCCGCACCGTTTTGCTTCCCAAGGACGCTGGATGCCGTCGCAATACTCAAATATGACGGAAGCAACAGGGAAAGAAATATATAACAGGTTAATTTATGCTGTTTCAGGAAATCCTCTTGGAGTAGGCATGATAAATAATATGTTTGCTTCCGGTTTACCGGATTATTCATTTGAATTTCCCGATACGTCTGGCATTGAATATTTTCAAGCAGGGCTTCGTTTTACAACTACTGTAAATTCAACAGATTTAGGCTTTCAATATTTTTATGGTAATCAATTCAGACCTAATTACTGCCTGTCAAATGACGGTATAAACGCTTTTGTTGTTGATGTTGTTACTAAAAATATGATGAGTCCTGGCAGTAATTATACAGGCGATTTATCTTTAATAGCCCCAAAAATAAACTATACCCGTTATCATCAAATTGGAGCTGATTACGCCCGTGTTCTTTTTGACTTTAATCTTCGGGCGGAAGCCGCAATTAATATAACCGAAGATATACATGGCGATGACGGCTCTCTTCAAAATCCGTTTGTCGCATGGGCGTTTGGTTTTGACAGAAATCTTTTTTGGGGTATTAATTTTAACGCGCAATGCAATGAAACTATCCGCCTGTTAAACGGCAATGTAGGAGATAACCCCGTATTAGATTCAGAAGCCGGAACGGATATAACTTCTACCCGTATAAGCGCCCGTTTAACCAAAAGTTTTTTAAGGGATAAACTTGAAAGCGGAATAACATGTATATGGGACATAGAAGATTCCGATTGTTATTTGATTCCTTCCCTTACATGGACACAGGGCAATTTAACGGCAAAAATAGCCGCAGGAGTTTTTAAAGGAAATAAAGATGGGGAACTTGGTCAATATTGGGAAAACAGCTTTATCAAAATTGGTCTGTCTATCGTATTTTAATTTTTTCTTTATTAAGATATAATATTCTTATGAACATATTAATTATAGGCGGCGCAGGATATATAGGCAGTCATGTAACAAGGGAATTCCTTGACAGAGACTGTAATTGCGTTGTCTACGACAATCTTTCAAACGGACTTCGTGAAAACCTTTTTTCGCAAGCGAAATTTATTCACGGCGATATTCACGATTATCAAGCGCTCCTGTCCGCTATGAAAAGCGTAAAATTTGACGCTCTTATTCATCTGGCAGCGTCCAAAGCGGCAGGCGAATCAATGCTAAACCCTGAAAAATATTCACATAATAACATAGCCGGAACGCTTAATATCTTAAACGCCGCCTGTGAAGCCGGAATTAAAAATATCGTTTTTTCATCAAG
This sequence comes from Treponema sp. R6D11, assembly GCF_054786075.1. Lineage (NCBI taxonomy): Bacteria > Pseudomonadati > Spirochaetota > Spirochaetia > Treponematales > Treponemataceae > Treponema > Treponema sp. R6D11. The sequence goes on from NZ_BDHD01000027.1 coordinate 5,220, forward strand.
CGCCGCAGTTTACGGAGAGCCTCAATATCTTCCCATTGATGAAAAACACCCTACAAACCCTGAAAATTATTACGGGTTTACAAAATTGGAAATTGAACGCTTTTTAAGTTGGTACGATAAATTAAAAAATATCCGTTACGCAAGTCTTCGCTACTTTAACGCCGCAGGCTACGACGTAAAAGGGCGAATAAAAGGACTTGAACAAAATCCTGCGAATCTTCTCCCTGTTATCATGGAAACCGCCTGCGGAATGAGGAAAGAAATGCAAGTTTTTGGCAACGATTACGACACTCCCGACGGTACTTGTATCCGTGATTATATCCATGTAAACGATCTCGCGTCAGGACATTTTATGGCTCTTGAACACATTTTTAAAAATAATAAAAGCATTACAGTTAATCTTGGAAGCGAAAAAGGTTTTTCCGTAACAGAGGTGCTTGAAACGGCGCGCAAAGTAACAGGAAAACCGATACCCGCAAAAATCACAGATCGCCGTCCTGGAGACCCGGCAAAACTTACGGCTTCCGCGTCTCTTGCGCGAGAATTATTCGGTTGGCAGGCGCGTTACTCTGATATAGAAACGCTAATAAAAACAAGTTGGGGCGCATATTCAAAATGAAAGAAAAAATATTTTCATATATCAATAATTCTACAGAGTTAGCGGTTGAGCTTGAAACAGAACTTACAAAACGCCAGGCAATTGCGCCTGAATCGGGCGGAGACGGCGAGTTAGAAAAATGCCTTTTTCTTGAGGATTGGCTTAAAGCTCACGGCATAACTCAGCTTGAACGCTTTGACGCTCCCGATGACAGGGTAAAAAGCAAATTGCGCCCGAACTTAATAGCGACAATTAACGGCAGCGATGAAAACAAAGGAAGGCTCTGGATTTTAAGCCACCTTGACGTTGTTCCGCCCGGAGAAAAAAAATTATGGAATAGCGATCCTTGGACTGTCATTCGCAAAGATGACTCACTTGGATCAAGAGTTATCGGGCGGGGGGTGGAAGATAATCAACAGGGGCTTGTGTCTTCGGTTCTTACCGCTTTGGCTTTTACAAGTCAGGGGTTAAAGCCTTCCCGAACTATAAAACTTTTATTCGCGGCTGACGAAGAAGTGGGGTCATTAGGCGGCACAAAGCGCAGGTTGTTGTTTTCCAATTCTGCCTTGGGTAATTGAAGACAGAAAAAAATAGTAATAATAATGATAATAGCTGTAATTATCCACGGATATTTTAATATTTTTTGCATGATTTCCTATTTTCTAAAAATTACAACAAAAAAGAAATATTGTCAAGTTTATTAAAGTTCTGCGGAAACGGCTTCCCATTCGCGGGTTTTTACTTCGATATTTGCTATACATTCATCTAATTTTATTTTAACCGCCTTTGCTTTTTCTCCGTTTGAATAAACATCAGGGCGGGCAAGTTCTTCTTCAAGTTTTGCTTTTTCTTTTTCAAATTCTTCCAGCGTTTTAATAATTTCCGCCTCTTGTCTTTCCAACCTGCGTACTTGCGCCTGTTTCTGTTTGTCCAAAGCCCTTTTTTCAATGTTTGAAATATTTTGCGGTTTATTATCAGAAAAACTTTTAACTTTTGACGTTTGTTGAGATTCAGTTTCTCTATGCCCCGCGTTTGACTTAGAATCCAGATAATAAGCATAATTGCCGTAAAATAATTTTGCTTTTGCCGGATTATTGTCCGTCCCCGGCATAAGCTCCAGCGTCTTTGTAGACAGCTCTTCCATAAAAGCTCTGTCATGCGAGACAAAAATAATAGTTCCAGAGAATTTCTTTAAAGCATCCAGTAAAATATCTTTCGAGTACAAATCAAGATGGTTTGTCGGCTCGTCAAGAATAAGCAGATTCATCGGTTTTAAAAACATTTTTAACAGGGCAAGACGGCTTTTTTCTCCTCCGCTTAATACTGATACGCTCTTGTAAACATCGTCCCCCCTGAATAAAAAAGCGCCCAACATATCGCGTAATTTTGGTACAAGGGAAAAAGGCGCTTCTTCTTCCATAAACTCAAGTATGGACAAATTAGAGTCCATCGCCTCCGCCGCGTCCTGTGAGAAGTACCCCGTCTTTATTCCTGTTCCAAGTTTTACGTTACCTGTAAATTCATTATCCGCGCCCGCGATTATCCGCAATAGGGTAGTTTTACCCGCTCCGTTAGGTCCGGCAACTACAAGCCGCTCCCCTGAGTCAAGGCACAAGTCAAGCGCGGACAGGACGGGGTGTTTTCCATAACTTTTGCCGATTCCTTCCAGAGTAAGGGCTACATTAGGCGAATGCGGCGGAGGCGGAAAACTAATGTCAATTTTTTTAAAGGATTCAGGTATTTCAACGCGCTCCATTTTTTCAAGACGTTTTATCAATTCTTGGGCGAATGCGGCTTTGCTTGCCTTGTAACGGAAACGGCGGATAAGAGCTTCCGTCTTTTCAATTTCTTCCTGTTGTTCGTTATAACGCTTTAAGAGTGTCGCAAGTTCTGTTTTGCGTGTTTTTTCGTATGCGCTGTAATTTCCCGCATATCTTTTTAGCTCTCCGTTATAAAGCTCATAAACTTCATTTACGCAGGTATCAAGAAAATATCTGTCATGTGAAACTAAAAGATACCCGCCCTTAAAATCATTCAGCCAATTTTCAAGCCACGATCTTGCTTCTATGTCAAGATAATTTGTAGGTTCGTCTAAAAGCAAAATATCAGGTTTTTCCAAAAGTACTTTTGCAAGCGCTATACGCATCTGCCAACCGCCCGAAAATTCTCCCGTGTCGCGGTTAATATCTTTGTTGGAAAAACCAAGACCGGAAATAACCGCCGCTATTTCGCCTTCGCGTCTGTAGTAGCCTGTTTCTTCTATTCGCTCTTGCAAATTGTGGTGTTCTTCTATCAAGTTTTGAGTAGCAGAGTCATTGTTATTAGAATGTTCAAGCAACTCTCCTGTTTTTTCCATTTTTTCAGGTAGTTAGTCGACAAAGCCAAACGTAGATACGACATCATCCCGAAGTGTCTTTCCATGATGTTCTATTCCCGACTGCGGCAAATAAGAGATACGGGTGTCTTTTTGTACGGCGCGGTCTCCTGAATCGGCGTTAATTTTTCCGGCGATAATTTTCATTAATGTGGATTTACCGCAGCCGTTTGCGCCTGTTAAGCATGATTTTGAACCTTCCGCAAGGCGTAGAGAAACATCTTTTAGTATGTCTCTGTCGCCAAAACTAAGGCTAATGCGGGAAAATTGAACAAACGCCATTTTTAATGAGGAGTGTCCTTAAAGAAATATAAAACAACAGGTGACGACGCTCTTCGTATAACGGTAGTATTTTCTATGCCGTAATCGGGAACAACTTCAAGGCGCAACCCTTGATTATCAAGAGCGTATAAGAAATAAATAGTGTTATTCTGTCTGGTATCCGTAAAACGTAAAGTAAAAGCGCCATTGTATTTTTCTTCAAAAGAAGACGGAATATAAAGATCCATACTAATTCGTCCGCCGCCTTTAGTTTCCGCAGAAATAATTTGAGGAACAAGAAGATCGTATCCTGTCCATGTAAAATCTCCGGTCTGTAAAAGTGTAATGGTTCCGTAATTATTGCTTGAAAAAACAGGTCCTTGGTTATAAATTGTTAAAAACTGAGTTTCACGGCGCGCGTTTTCCTGAATTATAAGATCGTCTACTTTGGCGGAAAGGGCGGAAAACAAAAGAGTGCGCCTTATACCTGAGTTTTCCGTAAATTGTACGGACAGCGTGTTATTTGTTTTTAACGCCATTATAAGATTTGTTCCCTCAAAATTCCAACTTCTTTCGCCTTCGGAGATTATTCTTTGGTATGTAAATTGTCTTTCCAAATCAGGCAGAATAATTCTCGCGACGCCTGTGTCCTGCCCTGGATCAAAGCGGTAATTTTTTTCCAGCTCTTGAATATCTATTCGCCCTGAATTAATCATTTGAGAATAAATTTCAGAAGACCATATTTTTGACAAAACCATATCAAGATCTGGATCAGGATTATTTTTTTGAACGGAAGCGGTATATTGAACAGAGCCTTCGTTCTGGGTAAATAATTTTAATCTAAAAGAAAAACAATAACCTATAGCGCCGTCATTTGTCAGTACCTTGTACCATTCACCGGGTAAAGGATCGCCTGTCGTGCTTATGGGGGGAATGCCTTTCGCTACGCCTAGAACTTTGACAACCTCTCCCAGTCGCAGCCGATACACGCGCTTGGAGTTATTGTCGGTTGAAGAGCGGATAGGAAGTCCGTCCTGTAAATTTTCAGCGTAGAGGGTCGCGTATGGCGCAAAATTTTCAGCCCATTTTTCTGCTTTTCGTTTACTTCCGATAAATTCAAGCTGGGTAAGGGGAATTTCTTTTTTGTTGCCTTTGTATGTTCCAGCTTTTTCAGGAATTCCCACAACCCATATTTTTTCGATGTTTGATTTTATGTAAACAGGCAAAACAGAGCCTGAATCAACCGGCGGCTCGTCAATAGACCAAAGTAAAACTCCGTAACCCAGCTTTGAACAAGAAGATAACGCCAGTATTAAAAAAAGAGAAAATAAAAATAATAAACGGTTTAATTTATTCAACTACTGCAATAATATCAGCCATTCTTAAAATCAGGTGTTCTTCACCGTCAATTTTAATCTGGGTTCCGGCATATTTGTCGTACATTACCTTATCGCCGTTTTTAACAGTGATTTTCTCTTTTTCCGTGCCAGGTCCAACCGCCGTAACAGTTCCCTGTTGGGTTTTTTCCTGTGCTGTATCGGGAATAATGATACCCCCTGCTGTTTTTGCCTCATTTTTCTCAAGTTTGACCATGACGCGGTCGCCTAAGGGAATAACTTTCATATTTTTCCTCCGTATTAAAAGTATTTGTGTTTTCTATCATACAAAAAACAAGTTTTATGGTCAATATATACTTTTCTCTAATTCCATCTGGGCGGTCAGATTATCTGGGTCAAATTCAAGAGCGAATAAAAGCGCCCTCCGCGCGTCCCCCGGCTTTTTTTGGGCTGTAAAACACCTGGCGATGTGAATTTGCACATTGGCGGCGGCTTTGTTTTTTTGCGCGCTTAACGATTGCAATTTTGCCGCCGCCAATTCGTATTGTTCCATAGCGCGCCCAAAAGAGCGCATTGATTCTAAAATTCTTCCGTAATTCGCAAAAACATACCAATCCTGATCTTGCAAAATCATCGGACGCAGAAGCTCTTGCGCCTGATCAAGTTGTCCTTCGAGCATAAAATTTATAGCTCTGTAAATATCAACCCAGTCTCCGTTAAACTGAAGCTGTTCCATGCGATTAAGAAGAATCAACGCCTCATTATAATCACGCTGGAAAAAGAAATACCAACAAGCCCATTTGTAAAGCTCGGTGTTTTTTTCATGACGATCCAAAAGAAGCCATGTTTGCGCGGCTTGAAGCCCCGGATTATGCTCCTGCGAAAGACGCTTGCAAATTTCAAGATCTATATACGGGTAATCCTGAGGTGAAAAATTTATCGTGCCTCTTAATAACGCAAGCGCCTTTGAATATTCAAGAAAGCGGCTGTAGCGTATAAGTCCAAATTGACGGCTGTCTGAATTTGATACTGTTTTTAAGTTTACAAGAGTATCAAGATACTCAGCCGCCGTATCGCTGTTATTTGAAGTTACGGCAAGGTTGTAAAGGCTTGTTTCATCGGGTAGTTTTGCGAGCAGAGTCCAGATTGATATTGCGCTGTCAGGGAAACCTCCAAGATACAGAGCATCCGCCTGACGCCCCATCGCTTCATTTGTATTTAGCATGGAAAAAAGCTCCGCGCTTCGCAGAATATCTCCAAAGTCATAATTGTATTCCGCGGCAAAACGCACGGCATCAAGCGAGGGCTTTCCATTTACTAGCGTTTGTATTTCAGCAGAAGCTCCGTGGTAATCGCCGCGAAGGACTTTTAAGAGAGACAAATTGACGGTGACGGATTCCGTTCCGTCGGAAAATATATCATCGGGCAGGGCTTGTGCTTTTTGCGGAGAATTAAGGTCTCCAAGCAGGGCATGAAAAGAAAGACGCAATATGTTAAAAGAGGGGTCTGTTATAAAAGGAAGCCAATCCCTAAGTTTAGCTTCCATTTCTTTGTTGACAGGTGAATTTTTTACAAGAGCCGCGGAAGCGATAGCGATAATAGGTTGGGCGTGCGGATATGCTTTTAACGCGTTATGTATGGAAGATCGGTAATTTTCCATAGAAGGCAAATGCTCTTTTGCCAGAAATCTTCTGCGTTTAAGGAGTGAAAGCCACGATTCAACGCTGATTGCTTTTTTTTCAAGTTTGTCAAGCTCATGGTGAAGACGGTCATATTCTCTTTGCGTTCCGTAAATTTCAACCGCAAGTAAATCATATTCCCGCATAATATTTGCAAAACTATCCTGCTTGCGGAAATTTTTCCAAATGCTTCTTTCGCCAAAATAAATAACAATAAGCGCGCCGCAAATTAAAATTAAAAGTATCAAGCCCGCAAGCAGAGTAACTCGTAATCTATTTTGACCTTTGTTTCCGCTCATAATGTTTTCTGGGGTAATGGAGCTTGTTGCAGCGTTATACGAATACTGTCAAGAACGCCATTAACAAATTTGTAAGAATCATTTGCGCCATATTCCACGCAAATGCCGATTGCCTCGTCTATAACTATGGAGGGGGATATATCATTTTGAAACATTAATGTATAAACCGATATTCTTAAAATAGCAAGGTCTACGCGGTTAAGGCGCGAAATATCCCAATTTTGCAGGTGTTTTTTTATCATGTCGTCGATAGCTTCGATATTCTCGATTGCGCCGGCTATTATCATTCTGGAAAAAACAGCCATTCCCTCGTCAAGATTTTTTAATTTTTCTTCGTCAAGCCATGCGAAACTTATAAGTTCTTCTACGGGGACTTTGTTAGATTCCCAGAAATAGAGGGCTTGAAATGCCAAAATTCGGCTCTTCCGCCTGGATGCCATTTTTTTTACCAGTTTATATTGTTTTCAAATACTGTGAATGTTTTGCCGGATCTTAAATCCTTTACAATTTCTTCGCTTGCCTGTTTTAAAACGGCTTGTTGTCTTTGATTTAAAAGTCCCTGCCCTATATAATCCCTAACAGTTATTCTTGTTCCAAATTGTAAAACATCAGATAACTCAAGCTGTTTACTGGCATAATTTTCAGTTACCTTGATAATTTGATAACCTTGCTGACCTTCAATTAACTTTGATACTTGCCCCTGTTTTAAACTGAAAGCGGTATCCATAAACGTCTGACCTACAAGGTTTCTGGCTTCCTGATTTCTGGGAAGGTAACCTGCGTCTCCGGCTTGATAACCTGAATTTGGAGCGACGCTTCGTTGGGCGACTTCGTCAAATTTCGCAGGGTCATTGTTAATCTCTTTAACCAATGATTCAGCAAGCGTTTTTGCTTTTGCTCTTGATGCAGCGTCAGAACCATAAGCGACTTGTATCATGCTGCAACGTATTGTTTCGGGACGCGTAAGCTCCCCTTTTAAGAGAGTATACTCATTCTGTATATCTTGATCTGTCGGCATTTTAACGGAATTGATAAGATCTCCTTTTTTTGCCATAAGATATTTTTGAACAATCAATTGTCTGCGAAGTTGTTCTTTAAAGGGGGCTACCTCAAGACCGCTTTCATTCATGACAGCCTGCGCAAATTCCGCATCTGTAGGTTTACGTCCAAGCTGTTGAGCCAGCACATTTTTAAGTTGATCCATTTGCTGGTTTATTTCGTTTTCAGTAACCATTATCCTGTCGCGCTCGGCGGCTTGAATAACAAGTCTTTCATTGATTATTACATCAAGTACCTGAAGCCGTTCAGACTTTGATAATGGTTTCCCCGACGCTTTTTCCATACGCTGTACTTCTGTGCGAAGTTGACCAACTGTAATAGCCTCGGTTTTTGTCAAATTTACTGTCGCCGCGGACTGTAAATTTGATTGAGCAAAACAAGGCAGGACGATAAAAAGTCCTAATAATAAAAATATAATCCGTTTCATAATTATCCTTATAAGTTAATATATCATAAATATAAACAAATAGTAAACAAGAAGGTTATGCTAAAACAGCCCGAATTCTTCTTACTCCGGCTGAAGAAGACTGTTCTTTTTGAATGGTAAATTTCCCCAAAATGCCTATTTTTTCCACGTGGGGACCGCCACAAACTTCCTTTGAAAAGAAATCGGTCGTAGAATTGCCGATAGTGTAGACTTTTACCTGCGTTTCGTACTTTTCCCCAAAAAGGGCGATAGCTCCTTTCGCTTTTGCGTCTTCAAGTGCCATTGTTTCCATAAAAACAGGGTAATCCTTTTCTATCTGCTCATTGACAATATCCTGCACTTTTTTAACCTGTTCCGCCGTCATGGGCGAATCATGGGCAAAGTCGAATCGCAGACGCTCCGCCGTGATATTGCTCCCCTTTTGGGCGACATGATCCCCAAGTACCGCCCTTAACGCCTTGTGCAGAAGGTGGGTCGCCGTGTGGTATTTAACCGCCATCTCGCCCTGATCTCCAAGCCCGCCCTTAAAAGAACCACTCTGGGAACGGGATAATTCCTGATGTTTCTGGAAAGCCTCGTCAAATTCTTCCTTGTTTACCTTCATTCCCGACTCGGCGGCAAGCTCTTCCGTAAGCTCTATTGGAAAGCCGTAAGTATCGTAAAGTTTAAAGGCAAGCCGCCCCGACATGATTTTTCGAGGGTCTTTAAGCAAATTGGGAAGCAATTTTTCAAACTCATGCTCGCCCTTTTGCAGGGTCTCCAAAAATTTAGCCTCTTCCTTGTCAAGTTCGCTAATTATAAAATTGCGGTTTTGTTCAAGTTCCGGATAAGCGCCTTTAAGCTGTTCCACAACAACCTGTGCGATAGGGGAAAGACTGAACTTTTCGCTGTTAAGTTTTCGCCCGTGACGGACGGCGCGCCGTATAAGCCTGCGAAGCACATAACCCGCTCCCACATTTGAAGGGCTTACCGCTTTTGGGTCTCCCAAAATAAAAGTTGCGGAGCGCACATGATCCGCTATAATCCGTATTGAATAATCTTTATCGTTATCCTGTCCGTACTTGCAACCGCTTGACGCCTTTTCAATCGCCGCTATAACAGGCGCGAAAATACCGGTATCGTAAACGCTTTTTTTCCCGTTAAGGACAGTTACAGTCCTTTCTATGCCCATTCCCGTATCTACGCATTTTCGCTCAAGCGGCTCGTAAGCGCCTGAGGCGTTTTTGTTGTACTGCATAAAAACATCGTTCCATATTTCCAGCCATTTCTTGCAGGAACAGCCCGGTTTGCAATCGGGACTACAGGGCGCGTCGCCTATGTAATAAAACATCTCGGTATCGGGACCGCAAGGACCGGTAGTTCCGGCTGGTCCCCACCAGTTGTCTTCTCTAGGCAAATAGGCAATCCTATTTTCCGGTATTCCTAGCTGTTTCCAAATTGCCGCCGATTCATCGTCTTTTGGAACATCGCCCTCGCCCTTAAAAACAGTCACCCCCAATTTTTCAATGGGAATATTCAGCCACTGAGGTGAAGTGAGAAATTCAAAACTCATTTTGATAGCTTCTTCCTTAAAGTAATCTCCCAAAGACCAGTTGCCGAGCATTTGGAAAAAGGTAAGATGACTCGCGTCTCCCACGCTGTCAATGTCTCCCGTGCGGATACACTTTTGAAAGTTTACAAGCCTTTTGCCGGCAGGGTGTTCCTGCCCCAAAAGATAGGGAACAAGCGGGTGCATACCCGCAGTTGTAAAAAGCACTGTAGGGTCATTTTCCGGCAGGAGCGATTTACCCTGTATCTGAGCGTGCCCCTTGGAAACGAAAAAATTGATATACTTGGAACGTAATTCATCAGCTGTCATGTTGCCAGTTTAGCATAGAAGGCAGGGGAGAGTGAAGTGGGGAGGAAGAATTTTACCGCAAACAGGAGTGAGTTGCGGCAGAAATGAGAATAGTTTTTATGTTTGCGGTTTATTTTAAAAAGCCCTTATTGGACGGACAGAACAATAATAAGTTTTTCCATATGAACCTATGCTTTCAGGAGGAGAATCACAACTGGACACATACAAACAATATGCATTATAAACATCTTGCTGAGACGAACTCCAATAGGAATTGCTTGGTTTAAAACCAATAGAATCTTTGTTTTCCAAAAGTACGCTAATTTCATCTTTACTTGGGAGAAACCAGTCACCTTTTCCACTGCCTTTGTAATCTATGCAGGCTTTTGCGGCAGGAGCAGTAGGATCTATGGAAAGAATAAGCTCTGTATTTTTTTTGCCTGTGCCAATTTTTTCCGATGTGCTTATATTTGGAGGAGCATCGGGAGGTGTTGTTGTTGTTGCCCATGTAAAATTATTATTGCCGTTATCAGTAAGCCAAACACCTGGAGCAACCTCAAGGTAGTAGGCTATAATTCCTACAGTATCATCTTTGTCATGGTAAAAGTTGAAACCCTTCGGATCAACATGAAAAATTTTACCTCCGCCGGGACCGTCATCGCCAATATCATAATACGCCTTATTCATTGTTATTCCAACAGAATTATTTCCCACTTTTACGTTTACATTACCGATTCCTGTTGAATACAGAAAATTTCCTTTATCTGTTATATAGGCTTTTATGTTTATATTCCAGCGTCCTGTAGCGACAAAAAATGTAAATTTCGCATTATCAATTAAATCATCTTCACTAAAACTAAAGGTTTTTTCTATGATTCCTGTCGGTCCATCTAGCGTTAAAATGTATTTCATTGGATACCTAAAGTGAGTTCCACCGTCATCATAATATGGAGGCCATTCTACGGCGCGTCCGTTGCTGTCGCCGCCCAAATTTATGGTTAGGGTTCCTTCGCCGCCTTTCCAGTCGCTAAAACAGCCGATTATTGTCAAAAAAATAAAAACGCTTACAATCGCAATTTTTTTCATAATTTTCTCCATAGTAGAGTAGCCCAGTCAAATTTTCAGTATTTAAAGCTGTTTTGTACAGGCTATTATTATTTTTCCATTTTGTCAATGATAAAAATTATTATCTATTTTTATGCTATAATTCCCCCATGCAGAAACTTTACGAAACAAAAGAAAAACCACAAAGAGCTTTTTTGGTCAGCATACTAAACGGAAACACTAGCGATGAAGCAATGTGCCGCGAGTTTGAAGGACTTGCGACAACTCTTGAACTTGAAATCGCCGCGCATGAAAAAATACGCGTTCGCGAAAAAAGCGCAAAGTTCGGCATGGGGAGCGGGAAAGCGGAAGAGTTGTCTAAAAAAGCCGTGGAAATAGGGGCGGATCTGCTGGTTTTTGACTGGAATCCAAGTCCTTCACAACAGCGAAACTGGGAGGAGCTTTCCAACCTTCCCGTGTTGGACAGGCAAGAGCTTATTATTCGTATTTTTTCGCAAAGAGCCATTACAAGAGAGGCGGAATTACAGGTAAAACTTGCGGAACTTACATATTTTTTGCCAAGATTGACGCACAAGTATATCGATCTTTCACGACAGCGGGGAGGGCGTTACGGAACAAAGGGATCAGGAGAAACCAAACTTGAAACCGACCGCAGAAAAATAGAAATACAAATTAATAAACTTGAAAAAGAAATAGAACAGGTAGGTAAACAGCGTAGGACTCAAAGAAGCATGAGAGAGCGCAACAACTTGCCTGTGTGCGCGATTGTAGGTTATACAAACGCGGGCAAGTCAAGTCTGTTAAATGTGCTTACGGGCGCGGACGTGCTTGCAGAGGACAAACTTTTCTGCACATTGGACGCCGTTACTCGCCGTTTTCAGCCTACGCCGAGTGTAACGGTTCTGCTTACCGATACAGTCGGTTTTATCCGCGATCTTCCTCATTCGCTCATTAAAGCGTTCCGTTCAACTTTGGAAGAAGCGGCGTTAGCTGATGTTCTTATTCATATTTTGGACGCATCGGAACCTGATATCGAAAATAACTATGAAACAACAATGAATGTTTTAACGGAATTATCGCAAAAAAAAGACAAGAACGCAAAAGGGCGTAACAAAAAAAGCACGGAGACTCAAGAAGAAAAACTTTCTCTTGATATTCCGGTTATTACAGTCCTTAACAAAATAGACCGCTTGTCAGGTAACGCGGTAGAGGAATTGCAAAATCGTTTTGACGGAAGCATCGCCGTTTCTATAAAAGAAAAAACAGGATTGGATATATTAAAAAATAAAATAGCGGAAACAGTAAATCAACTAAAGTAAAAAAAAGCCCCGTAATTTACGGGGCTTTCAAAATTATCTCTTGAATGTCCAAACTGGACCGTTCTTTATATAAACTCCGGGAGCTTTTTTATTGCTGATGTAATAATCCTTTAAGCTTTGCTCAAAGGTCGCCAAGTTGTCATCGTGCAAATTCGGCGGTAATGTAACCATAATAAGAGTATTGGGGAAAGTAAGAGGAGCAGATGCCGTATATTTGGCGTTATATCCTCCGATACGCGGAGAGTCCATATTGTTTATTCTGGTTAATCCCGCTAATGATGCCGGTATAACAACGGATTCCATCGGGTTATTTGTAAAAGCTTCGTCGTAAATTTCAACAATGCCGTTTGGAAGGAATAAATTCTTTATCTGGTTTTGATGGAATGCAAAACGACGTATTGAGCGTACAGACGGTTGTAATGATACGTCGGGCAGTTGATTGTTTCTAAAGGCGCTTTCGCCGATAATTTGAACCATTTTACCGAATATCGCTCTTTTAAGTCCGCAGTCCTTAAAAGCTCTTGCTCCGATTTCCGTTACAAGATCTGGAATTACAATTTCCGTAAGCGTTTTATTGCCTTCAAACGCTCCAAGTTCGCTTACTTCTACGCTTCCCTGAGAAAGTCCGCCTTTGATCGCTTTTAAGCCTTTTCCCAACGTAACTTTTTCAAGATTATTGTTGGCAAACGCTCCATAGCCAATCTCGGTAACTGTATCGGGAATAACTACCGATTGTAGTCCGCAGTTTTTAAACGCTTCATTGCCGATAAGCGATAAGGGAACGCCGAATACTTTTAAAGGGATAACTACGTTAAGAATACCAAAATATACTGTGTAGTTGGTTCCGCCGACATTTATTGTTTTACTTGTAGAAGCTTTATATTTGGTAATTGTAATAATGTTGCCTGCTTGCGCGACTTCAAAATCGCTATCCTGTAAAGGTCTGTTAAATTTGACCATTTCTTCTTGTAAAGCCTTCGCTTCATTAATAAGGCGTTGGGTTTCAGTTGCTTCAGCTTTGGTTAAGCCTTCTGCGGCAATTGCAGCTTCGTATTGGGCTATCGCCTCAGGATACTTTCCGCCGATAAGCAGATCATTTGCTTTTTTTACAGTTTGCTGAGCTTGTTCCACTCGTTCCTTGTTACTCTGCGACTGGGCTTGTTGTTGAGCTTGCTGTTCTTTTTCTGAAAGAGCGCTCTGTTCTTGTTGCTCCGTAAGCGCGAGAGCCTTTTGAGCTTCATCTCTGCGGTTCTGTATATTACGGGTATTATATCCGGCGGGAGCATATCTGATTGCCGAATTGTACAGCGTTATCGCTTCTTGAAATTTGCCTTCCTGTTGCAGTTTTTGCGCTTGAGTAAAGGCTTCTTCCATTCTTTTTTGCTTCGCGTCATTTAATAGAGTAGCCGCTGTTTTATTCTTCGGTTCAAGCTTAATTGCCGATTCAAAAGCCGCGACAGCTTCCGCGTAATTTCCCTGTTTAAGTTGGTCTTGCCCCTGAGCTATATAATCTTTGGCTTTTTGCGCGAACGCAGTGCCTAAGACAAGGAAAGAAATAAGAGCCGTTACAATTAGTCGTTTTGCCATATCAAAACTCCTTAAATAAATATTTTTAAACAATTATTAACTTATTATTATAATTTTCATGAATTTTACTGTATATGTCAAGGGGAATTTGAAGCAAAAAGTATAAAATTTTTATGTGAAAAATACGTCCCCATATAGATGTTTTGGTCAAACTATTGCTAAAATATTAAAAATATTATAACATTTATATTTAGGGGGAAATATGGCTGAAGACCTTATGGACAAAGTTTTTTCATTTTTTGCCGGCGAAGGGCTGACAGATGAAAAGCAAAATATGCTCAAAGGCATTGCGAAAGAGTTAAGTCAGAGCAAATACGCTAAATATTTCAGAATTCGGACGGAGGAAACAGATCCTTCATTATTGTCATTCTTATTTTCAGTGTATAAAACCATTTATCCCATCAAATTATTCATGAAAGACGAGCATAAAATGGCGCAATTACGTCATTTTACAGTAGAATCATGCATAGATCCAAATATAAAAGAAACGATAAATAGGCTAGATCCGGCATATTTGGAAGCAAAATTAAAAAGTACCAGCGGAGAGGAAGTAATTGCCGCAATTCAGACAGATATTAATTTGCTGATAAACCAGTTTGACCATAACCATAGAACAACTGTAAACCACCGATATGAGCTGGCTTCAGCCCTAAATCAGCTTGTAAATTACAATTTTCCAGGGTTTTTTAAGAAATTTGACCCTCATTTTGTAGACGGAAGCTTTCTCGTAGAGCCGAAATTCCCCGCCGTAAAGACGATACTTATAATCGACCAAATGGCTGATTTTTTGACCGCTACACAGGCTTTAAGACCTGAAGAAGACTGGGCAGGGCTTTTAAGCATACTTAAAAAGTGCGAAGGGCAAGACCTTGTAGTCCCTGAACAATTTAACAATATGTTAAAAACTCTAAGGGAAATCCATACGTCAAAAATAATTGAGTTAATGCTCCAATATACGCTTAGAAACCCCGTTTGGCAGTTTAAAAACACTGTTTTTGTTGAAACTATCGGCGATGTATGGCTTGAAGCCAAAAAAAACGAAGCCTACGCCTTTATTACAAAGATAAATAACACCAAAAAAGCCGGACAGATAAGCGCGCTTACAAAACAGGTTTTTGAGTCAACCGACTTTGTCAGACTGGAAAATTACAATGTGCCGCTTAGCGAAACATACAGAAAAAGACATCTTGATTATTTTGTCTATGCCGAAGGGCTTAATTATCTAAAAGCATTTATGGACGATTATATCGAGAAAGAAGTTAAGGAATTATGCGATATTCTTCTTATTCGCGGTCAATGGACAAATAATATTATGGCGCGTGAAATGAGCGACGCTTTGCATACGGCAGAGGATACGGCAGGTTCTATAGCCGATCTTGATACGGTTTTGTCAGAAGACGGCGCTGACGGTTCTCGCTTGCGGGCGGCGATGCTCAGGATAGACAGGGACCCGACTCAGGCGCGGTATATAAACAGCATAGTTACAAAAGTTAATGAGCAAGCCATAGAAATAATAAATGAAGCCGTTCAAGCGCTCATTATAGTAGGAAAACATTTAAAAAACCTTATAGAAGATATACAAAAAAAACATCCGGAACTGCTTATAAATTGGAGAGAGATAAATCTGGCTTCTAAAGAGCCAATAAATCAAAGAATGATAAACAGTTTTAAGAAAATTAACTACTTTGTACAATTAATGCACTTATGTACAC
>NZ_BDHD01000028.1:0-20638 GCF_054786075.1 Treponema sp. R6D11
TGTATGCTCCGTTGTATACGAGCGGATAGAGATATGGATTTACGAACGATTTACCCATGAACTTGAATTGCTCGAAATTCGCCCAGATTGTTACGCCTGAGACGAAGTGGCATAGGAAGCGCAAGAAAATAGCGAACACAACGCCGGACAAAACTATCGGTGTTTTTTTGCCTTTGAATAGACCTGCCAACCCCAAAACGCCGAAGGCTAGGATATAGTCGAATAATAAGCACATGGCGAGGGTGTAGCCAGTTAATCCCCATCCAAGCGGGCTGTCTCCACCTGCGTATAGTTGGATGACGCCGTATAGGAACGACACGATTAAGCCTTTTCCCAACCCTGAGTATAGCGCGAAAACGATGATGGGTAGCATGGATAAAAGCGTAATTGAGCCGCCGTATGGAGCTTGGTATACCTTTATGTAGCTCAAAATTGTTGCGAGCGCGAGCATGACAGCGCCTAGAACTAGCTCTTTTGTGTTGAATTTTTTCATAAAAATACTCCTTAAGATTTTTATCCATAGGAGCATTAAAGACCATTCCTTACGCTGGTATTATCCAGTTCAAGTATGAGGGTTCTTCTCAGATTTGCTTGCGCAAAACGCCCCTATGGAAAATATTTATTTTTAGCGTTCAGCTTATTTGCCGTCGACTTTGACTACTTCTTTGCCTTTATACATTCCGCAAGCTGGGCATGCTCTATGTGGAGCGATAAGTTCGCCACAACTACCGCATGCAACGAGCGCAGGCGCAGTTAGCTTCCAGTTTGCTTTTCTTGAGCTCGTCTTCGAATGCGAGACTCTTCTTTTTGGAACTGCCATAATTTTCTCCTAACTTTTATAATTCTAATGTTTTTAAATATTCTTTGAATTTTTTGCCTAATTTCTCATCGCGTAGGGCGTATTCAACGTTTGCCTGCATGTAGCCAAGCTTATCGCCGACGTCGTACCTTTCGCCTTTGAACTCGCATGCATATAACCCTTGGGTTTTCGCAAGCTCGCTTAGGCTGTCTGTTAGTTGGATTTCTCCGCCGACGCCTTGTTTGCCATTGCGCAATAGAGGGAATATGTCAGGCGTGATTACGTATCTGCCTAGGATAGCCAATGTTGACGGAGCGTCTTCTGGCTTTGGTTTTTCAACCAAGCTTTTGGCTTTGATCAAGCCGTTTTCGCTTTCGCCTGTCTCGACAATGCCGTACTTGTTCGTGTCCTCAAGAGGGACGTTTCGCACGCCGATGATTGTTTTATCTGTCTCTTCATATGCGTCGATCAGTTGGCGTATTGCGTTTTTCTCGTTTGGCTTAGTGTAGACAATTTCGTCGCCTAATATAACAGCGAACGGCTCGTCTTTGGCGAAACTCTCGCCGCAGCCGATTGCATGCCCCAAGCCGAGAGCTTTTCCTTGGCGAACATATGAGATTTTTGCAAGGTTGTTAATGCCTTTGCAAATTTCTAATAGTTCGGTTTTGCCGCCTTGTTCGAGTTCTGCCTCGAGCTCAAACGAAACATCGAAATGGTCTTCGACAGAACGTTTTGTTCTGCCTGTGACGATTAAAATCTCTTCGATTCCGGCGTCGACCAACTCCTCGATGATATATTGCAATGTCGGTTTGTCGACAATCGGCAACATTTCTTTTGGGACAGCTTTTGTTGCAGGAAGGAAGCGAGTTCCTAAGCCTGCAGCTGGTATGATAGCCTTTTTGACTTTCGCCATAGTTTAGTTATCTTGCGGTGCGCCAACTGGGCAAACAGAAGCACAAGCGCCACATGAGATGCATTTTTCAGCGTCGATTACATAAACTTGGTCGCCAGCTGAGATGCAGTCTGTTGGGCAACTTGGTTGACAAGCGCCACATGAGATACACTCTTCGTTAATTTTATAAGCCATGATAATCCTCCAAAATTTTTTATATTGTTGTTCTTGTTCGTCGGCTTTTCTTTTTATTTATTAAAAACAATGATGAAAAGC
This sequence comes from Treponema sp. R6D11, assembly GCF_054786075.1. Lineage (NCBI taxonomy): Bacteria > Pseudomonadati > Spirochaetota > Spirochaetia > Treponematales > Treponemataceae > Treponema > Treponema sp. R6D11. Next base: position 1,968 of record NZ_BDHD01000028.1, read on the forward strand.
TTTCCTCGCAAGAACTCCTCTTGCCCATTGCGTTTTGATTGCTACACGCACAAACCGCTAATGGCCTAGGGATCAATCGGTCGTAAACGGAATTAGAGCTAGGTGTCTTGCGCGTTTAACTGCTGTTGCAATTGCACGCTGGTGCTTAGCGCACGAGCCAGACATTCTTCTAGGCAAGATTTTGAACCTGTCTGTAACGAATTTTTTAACTCTGAAAACGTCTTTATAATCGATTGTTTCTTCTTTGTTTTTGCAGAAATAGCAAGGTTTGCCTCTGCGTCTGTTTTGTCTTCTTTCTTTATTGTTTTCCAATTTAATATGCTCCCTTCTTAAAACGGTAGGTCGTCATCTAAGTCGACCGCTACAAATCCTTCGTCGTGTGGAACTGGTTCTTCAGCCGCAGGGCTAGATGATGGTGCACTGCTTGCGCTAGAGCCTTCAGCGCGCTTGTCCCCGCAGAAGTTAACTTCGTCTGCAACAACGTCTGTTGCGTAACGTTTTTTGCCGTCTGCGTCGTCCCAGCTTCTTGTTTGAATTGTTCCTACAACATTAATCATTCTACCCTTTGTGAAATATTTTGATACGAATTCGGCAGTTGTGCGCCATGCGACGCAGTTGATGAAATCAGTTTGTCTTTCTTCGCCTTGACGGACAAAACGTCTATCAACGGCAACAGAGAAAGAACATACAGAAACGCCAGATGGTGTCGTTTTTAGCTCGGGATCACGAGTTAGGCGCCCCATAATAATAGCTTTATTCAGCATCTTTTGCCTCCTTAGCAGTTTTCTTCGCTGCAGTTTTCTTAGCCGCAGTCGCTTTTTTAGCTGGTGCTTTCTTTGCAGGCTTTTCTTCAGCCTCTTCAGCTTTTTTTGTTGTTTTCTTCGCTGCAGGTTTTTTAGCTGGAGCTTTTTTAGCTTTTGGCTTTTCTTCTTCAGCTTCCGCGTCAGCCTTTGCCATTAAAGCGATATCCACTTCGTCCGGCTCTTCTTCAGGAATGGCAGCCATTTTTTCTGCAATCTCTTCAGCTACAGTCTCTGCGATTTCTTCAGCAACAATCTCGGCTACTACAACCTCTTCAACAACTTCTTCAACCTTTTCTTCTTTAGCTTTTGAAGGCTTTTCTTCAGCGGCTTTTTTTGCTGGAGCGCCATCGCGCGGAGCAAGAGATTTAGAAAGGTCTGGTTTGAAACCGTCTTCATTGCGTACAATTAAAAAACGCAATACACCGTCTGTTATGCGATATTGTCTTTCCAATTCTGCTGGGAAAGAGCCGTCGCATGTGAAATAGAATAGAACATAGAAACCTTCGCTTTTGTGATTAATCTCATAAGCTAGTTTTCTTCTGCCCCAAACGTCTTCACCATCTAGCGTAGCGTTTGCCTTGATTAGTTCGCGAAATTTAGAAACGATTTCGTCGGTTTGTTCTTTTGTTTTAGTTGCGTCTACAACCAAAAAACTTTCATAAGCGTTTAATTTTTCCAATTTATTTCCTCCTTTTTTGGACTTATGGCAAACGGCGAACAACCGTCTGCAAAAGGTGCGGCGCAAAAATGCACTCGCGTCTAGCTATTATAGCAGAAAACCGCTTAAATGTCAAGCGGTTATCGCATCATGTTTTTCAGTTCGATATCTTTTTTATCTGCATAATCCAAACATTTTTTGTAGTATGACTTATCAAGCGAGCCGCCGAGTTTTAAAATCTTCTTTCGTGCTTTTAACGTTTTTCTCTCCTGCCTGATGATTTGCATTGCTCGCTTTGGCGGGACATAAAAGTTTTTATACCCATATAGCACGCCCAGTTTTTCTTGTATGGATGTTAAATATTTTCCCATTTCATTTCTTTTTATCGCGATAAAACGGACTTGTCTATCCACTCCAGCTCTGCGCTTAACAGACCCAACATCGGCAAGACCAAAAAATTCGGCGAGGGAACGGGAAGAGAAGTTGTCTTGGTGGTTTGTCATTGAGAGGTATATAGTTTTCTCGCTGCTGAGCAGAGTGTTTGTTTGTAGGTTGTGGCAAATCCCTTCGTATAACAACGTCTTCGCAAGTGCGCCACTACGAGCGTTATCTTTAACAAAAACAGTGTCTAGCTCGATAGTGTTATTTGGGGTCGCTCCGATATATTTCTCCGAGTTAGTTAAATTATAATTGATGTCGGGAGCGATGGAGTTCGCGATTCTATCGGTTACTAGGGAATACATGCTGCGGTCTTTTTGTTTGAAATATAGGAAATCTGCCAAATCGAATTTTGTCCCGCCGGTTTGACGGAATGCCCCATAGGCTTTTAATATAGCGCGGGTGATGGTCGCGCGGCTTTTAGATTTTTCATCGAATCTGCCTTCTAATATTTCTTGGTACGCATCGCCGATTAAGTTTGCGTTCAAGCTAGAGATTGCGATGCATTTGACTGTGAAAGCTTCGTCTGCCGCGATGCTTAAATTATCGCCATATTTTTGTTTTAGGAAATCGATGTAGGCTGGGTTTTCTGGAGTCTTGACATATTTCGTTAGGTCGTTATAGCTGTATGGCTCGTGCCCTGACACGATATACGCGCCGCCGACAACGTTTTCGTCCTGCAAGGCGACAACGACCGTGTTTTGCGGGTTCATCACATACGGCATGACATCTGACAAATCCGAATGAAAGAATTGAGCTTTTTGCGCGCCTTGGTTCATTTTTGATGTTATTTCGCTCGATAAAGAGACCGCTTGTTCTAGCGTCTCTTTTTGGGATTCAAAATTATTAGCATCGATTTTTATGATGCGAATTTTGTCCGTTATGTAAACCACTCCCCTTGGTATTTTCTACTCGTGTTGGCGGAGAAGAGAGGATTCGAACCTCCGAGCCCCATAATGGGACTAACACCTTAGCAGGGTGCCGCCTTCGACCACTCGGCCACTTCTCCATCGCTTCGGCAATGCCTATTTTGCTCAGCCCTCGTTAGCACTCGGGCGCTCGCCTTGCGGCATGCCTCGCTCCTTTCGAAAAACTCAAAAAACCTATTCGTTTTTCGATTTTAAAAGCAAAAAGCTTTTTGCGAGCTTAAACATTATAGCATATTATATGTAGGTTGTCAAGGTGGGCGACAGGGTGTTGCAAAATATGATTTGTTGTGATATAATTCTCGTATCATGACAAACAAGACGGCGAAAAAGCGCAGGCGGACGATATCCTTATTTGTTCTGTTCACGTTGGTTTTAACAGGCGTTTTTTCTGCTGCTAACCTGAATGTTAATTCGAAGTTTGATGGAGACGTTTCCAAAACCAAGCCTATATACGAAGCAAAAGAAGGCGAGAGGTATTCGACGTTTAATGATAGTTTAGTCGTCTCTACAGGCTCGTCCGTTAAGATTATCAACAAGCACGGCAAGGAAGCATTGCAGACAAAATTTTATTCTCAAGAAGCAAGTTTTAAAACAGCGGGCAAATATCTTCTGGTGGCGGATAACATCGGCGGAGAATTATTATTGATACAAGGCAAAAAGGTGGCGTGTCAAGTGTCTGGCGATAGGATTTTGTTTTCGAAGCTGTCGAATAGCGGAGATTTTATAGTCGCTACCAATTCGAAAATAGCGGTCTATAACAAAAAAGGAAAAGAGAAACTCGTTGTACCAACTGATTATTATTCGTTAGACGCAGAATTTTTCGGCGACCAAATAGTTGTTTCTGGGTTTACTAATAACGGCTCTGGCGAGGTTGGGGTTGTCCGCTTTTATAGCAAGACTGGCGAAGAACTTCACAAAGCAGAACACAAAGGAGAGTTGTTTTCTCGATTGGAGAGCAGGGTTGGCAAAATCGTTGTCGCGTCTGATGACAAGATGTTAGTGTTTAACAACAAATATGTAGAGACCACGATTGATTTTGCTGGGAAGACATTAAACAATTATTATATAACATCTTTTGGCAAGATAATCTGCTTTTTCACAGACGGCGCGCATAGTTCGCTCAAGGAGACGTACAGCTTAAGAGGAAGGTTAAAGAGCCAAAAAACGCTTGATATATCCGCAACCAATTTCACATACAATGATAAAGGGTTTTCGTTTTTATCAGACGAACTATACATATATAACTCGTTTGGCTGGCTCAAGAAGAAAGCGAAAGTGGACAAAACCGTCATAGGCATGGCGGGCAAGGCTATATACATTTTGGAAGGAAATTTTATTAAATATATTAAACTATAGGAGGAAAAATGATTTTAGATATTATTCTTATTGTGATTTTTTTAGGTTGCGTAACACGCGGTTGGCACAAGGGCGGGATCGCCTCAATTTTGAAACTGCTTAGCATTGTTATCTCGTTTGCGCTTGTGTTCTTTTTTAGGGACGCGATAACAGACATTGCTATGAAAACTCCGCTTGGCAACCTAGTTAAAGGCAAGGTTGCGGGCTCGGCTAATGCGTATCTAACTCACCCTTTGTTTGGCGGCATAATTGCGCAAGGGGCAAAAAACATTTCTAGGGTCGTTGTTATGGTTGTTGCGATGGTCATTTCGTTTTTCGTTTTGTGGTTTGCTTTGAGTTTTGTCGCAAAGATACTAACAGGCGTTCTAGGATTCTTAAAGCTCGGCGTGTTCAACAAAACCGTTGGCGCGTTGTTCGGCGCAGCAAACGGATATATTTGCGTGTATGTAACCATGCTTATTACGATGGCTTTATCGCCGATTGTAAGCTGGATACATGGCCTAACGTCGTCTTCGAGCCTGATAAACATTATACCTAGCCCGCTTGCATTGTTTAGTCTTTTTTCAAAATAAGTTCTTCGTGGAACTCCATTTACCTCGCTAAAATTATTTAGCGAGGTTTTTTATTGCTAAAAGGGCTTGAAAAAAGTTTTTTGTTGTGATATACTTTTGTTAGCAAATGGAGGATAAAAATTATGGGGAAAGTTATAGCTATTGCTAATCAAAAAGGCGGAGTTGGGAAGACGACAACTGCTGTTAATTTATCGGCATGTTTGGCGACCATGGGCAACAAAGTTTTGGTTGTTGATGCCGACCCGCAGGGCAACACAAGCTCGGGGCTTGGGATTAAACCGTCGTCTAAAAACGTTTATTCTTGTATAATAGGATCGACGACTATGCCCGAAGCGATATTTTCAACGGAAATCCAAAATTTATATATATGCACCTCTGGGCAAGAACTGGCTGGTGCAGAGATAGAGCTGGTTGGCGTTGAGGATAGAGAGTTCAGGCTGAAAAACGCGCTTGCAGACATAAAAGACGAATATGATTATATTATAATTGATTGTCCGCCGTCTATTAGCTTAATTACTTTGAATGCGTTGGTTGCATCGGATAGCGTTTTGGTTCCTATTCAATGCGAATATTACGCGTTGGAGGGCTTAGGATATTTGACTAACACTATAAATTATATCAGGAAATCGCTCAACCCGAATCTTAACATAGAGGGTATTTTAATGACGATGTTCGATAGCAGGACGAATTTGTCGCTCCAAGTTGTTGAAGAGGTTAAGAAATATTTCTCTAAAAAAGTTTATAAAACTATTATACCGAGAAATGTCCGCCTAAGCGAGGCGCCTTCTTTCGGCGAGCCAATTATTGTTTATGACAGCGAGAGCAAAGGCGCAGAGGCATATATGAGCTTGGCAAATGAGGTTTTGGAGGTTAAGGCTTGAGGCGCATAGGAGTTTTTGTTGCTTTAGCTTTAGTTTTCTTGGCGTCATGCGCGCCGAATCCGACCAACGTCTCCTATGAAATTATAGCGATGAACAATCCGATTAGGAGCGTTGCCGAAAGGCTAACTAAAAACACAGGGTTAAAGATTTCGACGCTTGCGACATCCTCCGGCTGTCTTCATGATTACAGTTTAACAACGGAAGACAAAATAAAAATTGAGAATGCAAAAGTTTTTCTAACGACAGATGGTTTTAAAGATGAGGAGAATGCGGCTAGTGTTAGCGGCGTGTATAGCTGCCCTGTCGGGGAGGACACAGAGCATTTTTGGGTTTCAAAAAGCTGCGCAGAGATATTTATAAAAAACGTTTATGATGTGTTGATAGCGAAATTTCCTAGTCATCAAGACGAGATAAAATTAAATTATGATGAGGCGATTGCCGAGGTTAAGCAAATTAAAGATACATATTCGCAAGAAGCGGTTTTATCCTTAAATAGCGGGTTATCCAATATGTTTTCAGGGGAGATAACTTTGCACCAAGAGGAGGATGAAAACATTTCTCTTTCGCCGAATCAAATTAAAAGTGCGATAGAGTTAGCACGTAAAGACAAGGTTCGGTTTGTTGTTCTAGAAAAGAATTATACGCCGAAAGTTTTGGAAACATTAAAAGAAGAAATACCTGGCTTAAAAGAAATTCGCTTATCGCTTATGACGGATAGCAATGAGGATTATATAGAAAGCTTAAGCAACAACTATAAAATAATTAGAGAGGCATTAGGGGGCAACAAATGAGCAAATTAGGAAGAGGTTTGGGAGCGTTAATTCCTGGAAGCGAAAACTTAGAGGGGCTTGCGGGAGTTTTGGAATCTTGGGACAACCCTGAGAACACTAACAAAGATGAATACGTTAACAAACAGGAGATAGACATCACCAAGATCACACCTTGCCGCACGCAACCAAGGCGTGATGCGAGCGCGGCGGACATCGATGTTTTGGCGGACAATATAAAAGAATACGGTATCATCCAGCCTTTATTGCTTAGAAAAACCGCGGCGGATGAATATGAAATTATCGCAGGAGAGCGACGTTTTCGCGCCGCGATGAAAGCGGGGCTTAAAACTGTTCCTGCTGTTATACGTGAAGCTGAGGCTAGCGAGGTTATGGAGCTTGCTCTAATCGAGAATCTGCAAAGGGTTGATTTGAACCCGATTGATGAAGCATTGGGATATAAAACCCTAATCGAGCAATACAATCTTACGCAAGAAAAAGTAGCCGAAAAAGTCGGCAAGGCGCGCGCGTCCATCACCAATAGCCTTAGGATATTGAACCTGCCGAGCGAAGTTGTTGAGCAGGTTAAAGAAGGGAAAATATCGCTTGGGCATGCAAAAGTTTTGCTTTCTGCGCCGCAGGAAAAGATTGCGGAGTTTGCTGAAAAGGTAATTAGCAAGGGGCTGTCGGTTCGCGCGACGGAAAGCCTGATCAAAAATTCTTCAAGCGATAAAAAAGACAACAACTTTGTGATTAGCGACAATATGAAGATATATTTAAGCGACATCGCAGACGGAATTTCGCAAAAGTTGGGCACCAAAGTGCGCATTATGCCTTCTGCGAAGAAGAGCAAGATCGAAATTGAGTATTACAGCAGCAAGGATTTGGAAAGAATTTTGGAGGTTTTGAGCTAATGCTAGACATTAAATTTATTCGTACCGAACCAGACGTTGTTCGCGAAAACCTGAAAAAGAAATTCCAAGATGACAAGATGCCGCTTGTTGATGAGGCGATTGAAATAGACGAGAAACTTAGAGCAGCAATGTCTGAGGCTAATGAGATTCGCGCTGATAGGAACAAATTCAGTAAGGAAATAGGCGGACTTATGGCAAAGGGAGCGAAAGACGAAGCGGAGGAAATGAAGAAAAAAGTCGTTTCTATGGCGTCTCGCCTAGAAGAGCTAGAAGAGGTAGAAAAGGATTTTGCCGACAAATTAAAACAAATTATGATGCAGTTGCCGAATATAATAGACGAAAGCGTTCCAATCGGCAAGGATGACACAGAAAACGTCGAAATCGAGCGTTTCGGCGAGGCGAAAACACCTAGCTTTGAGATTCCTTATCATGTTGACATCATGGAGAGCGTGTCGGGGCTTGATTTAGACGACGCGCGCAAGACCTCGGGTAACGGGTTTTATTATCTCATGGGAGACATCGCGGTTTTGCATACCGCTTGCATATCGTTCGCTAGGGATTACATGATAAAACAAGGGTTTATCTATGCTATTCCGCCGTTTATGATACGCGAGAGCGTTGTGTCGGGCGTTATGAGCTTTGCTGAGATGGAAAATATGATGTATAAAATCGAAGGCGAGGATTTATACCTAATCGGCACGAGTGAGCATTCGATGATAGGTAAATTTATCAACTCCAGCATTGAGAAAGAAAAGCTGCCGATTTGCATGACGAGCTATTCGCCATGTTTTAGAAAAGAAGTTGGCGCACACGGCATTGAAGAGCGTGGGGTATATCGTATACACCAATTTGAAAAGCAAGAGATGATCGTTATCTGCGAGCCGGAAGACAGCATGGACTGGTTTCATAAGATGTACAACTACACAGTCGAAGTTTTCAAGGCGTTGGACATCCCTGTTAGAACGCTCGAATGTTGTTCAGGCGATTTGGCGGATTTGAAAGTAAAAAGCATTGACGTCGAGGCTTGGTCGCCAAGGCAACAAAAATATTTCGAAGTTGGAAGCTGTTCAACATTGGGAGATGCGCAAAGCCGTCGTTTAGGGATACGCATTAAATCTACGGACGGCAATTATTTTGCACATACGCTCAACAACACAGTCCTTGCCAGCCCGCGGATGTTGATTGCTTTATTAGAAAACAATATTGACGAGAATGGGACGATTAGAATTCCTCAAGCGTTGCAAAAATACACAGGGTTTAGCGAGATAAAAAAGAAAGCGTAGGGCGAGAAGAGACCATTGAAAAAACTTTTCATGACGAATGATAAAAACCTTTTTTACACAATGATAGCCCTTTGTGTGATTGGTTTGCTTTCGGTTTTTTCAAGCACATCGATGCTCGAGAACGGAATGAGGTTTTTCATAATCCAGCTTGTTTGCTTCGTGATAGGCATGGCATTGTTTTTTGGGCTAAGATTTATCAGCATAGATAATTTGGAAAAGTTTGCGCTTTATATATTCGGCACGACATGCTTGCTTTTGATCGTTACCTTAATTTTTGGTATAGGCGGTAGTTCCACGGGAACGAACGGGTGGATACGCTTTTGGGGTATCGGCATCCAGCCTGCGGAGGTTGCGAAAATTGGGTTTGTATTGTCACTATCTGCGCATATCAAATATATAAATAACAAATATTTAAGTATCAACGAGGCGAAACCTATTTTGCAGCTATTGGCGCATTTGGTGATACCTGTCGGGCTTATTTTACTTCAACCGGATCTTGGAACGGCAATGGTTTTCGTCATTATATTTATTGTTATGCTTTTATTAAATGATATATCGTGGAAATATATTGTTGGTGCGGCATCTGGTGTTGCTGTGCTTGCGCCGATTGTGTATTTTTTCGTATTAAACAACGCGCAGAAAGACAGGATAATATCTTTTATACAACCGAATCAACATACGTCTGGCGCGGGGTTTAACGTTGCTCAGGCGAAGATGGCGATAGGCTCGGGCGGTCTTTTTGGCCAAGGATTTTTGAGAGGCATGCAAACGCAAAGCCCATACCTGCCGGCGAAACATACGGATTTTATCTTCTCATGCGTCGCAGAAGAATGGGGGCTAATCGGCACTGTCGTTTTGCTTGCCCTATTTGCCTATTTAGTTTACAGGATTTACATCGCAATAATCACAGAACAAGACGTATTTAGAAGAAATATTATAATCGGCGTCTTCGCATATTTATCGTTCCATATATTCGAAAACATTGCGATGAACCTCGGGCTGATGCCTGTTACAGGCATTCCTTTGCCTTTTATAAGCTATGGCGGAACGAGTATGATAACAGCGATTTTAGCAGTCGGGCTAGTTAATCTGGCTATCGAATAATAGGAGAATATAATGCCGACATTCAAAGGTGGTATACACCCATTTTATAATAAAGAGTTCACGCGGTTTTTTAAAACTCGTGATTTCCCTATGCCTAAAGAGATTGTCTTGCCATTATCGCAACACATTGGAGCGAGGAGCAACCCTATCGTTAAGGTGGGCGACAAAGTTTCAAAGGGGCAACTAATCGCAGAAGCGGTTGGAGAGATTTCGAGCAATTTGCATTCGCCGTCTAATGGAGTGGTTAAAAAAATCGAGCCAAGGGCATCCGTTTATGGGAGTGACGTTGATTGTATTATAATTGAAACAACGAAAAATCCTCCGGCGGACACAAGTGTAATTCATTCTAGTTTGGACGAAGTTGCAGCGAGCAGCATCTTAGAGGCGGTTAAGAAAGCCGGCGTATGCGGGCTTGGCGGAGCGACCTTCCCGACACATGTTAAGATGGCTCCTCCGGCTGACAAGAAAATAGAAAAAATCATAATCAATGGCGCAGAATGCGAACCATTTTTGACCTGCGACCATCGTGCTATGCTAGAAGATGCTGAGGAGCTTGTTTTTGGAATTCGTGCGATCATGCGGGCAACTGGCGCGGAATCTGCGTATATTGCCGTGGAACGAAACAAAATGGACGCGATATTAACACTATTTGCATGGATCAGAAAAGAATTAAACATACATATAGTTCCGGTAGATACTAAATATCCTCAGGGCGCGGAGAAAAATCTGATTCAAAGTTTATTTAAGAAAAAGTTGCCGCCAAAGACTTTGCCGATCGACTCAGGCTATGTTGTCTTCAACGTTAGCACATGTATCGCTGTTGCACGGGCGGTTAAATATGCCGAGCCGTTAACGTCCCGCAGAGTGACGATCTATAGCGAAGAAAGCCCTGAATCTGCGACATATAATATCCCTTTGGGAACGCTTGTGAGCGAAGTTTTAACTAAGCTTAACATCTCTGTTCCTGAAAATAGCAAAGTTATTTTGGGCGGGCCTATGATGGGCACCGCATTATATAGAACGGACATACCGGTTACAAAAGGGACTTCCGGAATAATTATTATTCCGGCAGATAAAGAAGAACTACAAACGCAGTGCATAAGGTGCGGAGAGTGTGTTCGCAAATGCCCGATGAACCTCATGCCGTTTAAACTTGCTAAGGCAACGGGCAGACGAGATGCAGATGAGCTAAACGCGCTTAATGTTATTGACTGCGTTGAATGCGGAGTTTGTTCATACATCTGCCCTGCCAAGCTTCATCTAACGCAGGATATACGCGCCGGCAAGCAGATTAAATCAGGGAAATAGGAGATAGAAATATGCTAAAAGTTTCGAGTTCGCCGCATATAAAAAACGCTGCATCAACGCGTTCCATCATGCTTGATGTTATTATCGCGCTCTTTCCCTGCATGATTGCGGGGCTGTATTTCTTCGGTTATCGCGCGGGTGTTATTATCGCAATTTCTGTCGCTTCGAGCTATTCGTTTGAGGCTATATGGTGTGCGATAGGAGGGCAAGAGAACTCGGCAAATGATTTATCATGCATTGTTTCGGGCGTAATATTAGCTTTAAACCTGCCTTCGACTGTGCCTTTATGGTTGCCAGTTGTTGCTAGCTTGTTTATGATAATAATTGTGAAAATGTTATTCGGCGGGTTGGGGCAAAATTTTGTAAATCCGGCAGGGGCAGGGCGATTATTCCTAACTTTCTCGTTCCCAAGGTTTATGACATCCTTTGTTACTCCGTATACATATCTTCATCTAAATGCTGCCAACGCTATCACATCGGCAACGCCACTGTCGCTATACAAACAGGCGGGCGAGATGGCGCCGATCATGAATTCGTTTTTTGGAAGCACGGCGGGGTGCATTGGCGAGACATCAGCTATCGCGATTTTGCTCGGGTTTTTATATCTTGTTATTCGAAAGGTTATTAAGATTGATATTCCTGTTATATATGTTGGCGTTGTTTGCGTATTAACGGCGATTATCGGTAAGCCTGTGCTATTCTATGCTCTATCAGGAGGGCTATTATTCGGCGCAGTTTTTATGGCGACGGATTATGTTACAGCACCGATAACTAGATATGGAAGATGGATATATGCCGCACTTCTCGGTGTTATGACATTTTTGTTGAGGTTTTACTCTTCGTTCCCAGAGGGTGTTGTTATGTCTATCGTGTTTACGAATTGCTTAGTGCCGCTGATTGACAAATGGGCTAAACCGAGGAGGTTTGGGACATGAAAAAGAATCTTTGGTTATTTCCGTTAACGTTATTTATTTTCACGAGCGTTATCGCAGGCGGGCTATGGTTTTTGAATAGCTTAACAAGCGAAAAAATCGCAAACCGTGCATACATCGAAAAAATCGAGGCTAGCTCTGGCGTTATATCGGGGATTGAATATGAAACATACGAGGAAAACGAGCTGGAGGGATATGTCGCGTATTTCGACGCGGAGGGGAATCTCGTTGCGATCGTTTGCGAAGAAACGGTTTCTGGCTACGGCGGCGATATAACAATCGTGGTCGGCACTAAATTTTGGGAGGGAAATGCGTATGCAACCGGCGTTAAAGTCATATCCCAAAGCGAAACACCAGGGCTTGGCGCGAACGTAACATCAAAAAGCTTCCTCGATCAGTTTGTCTTAAAGACTTTAACTATAGCTGTTAGCAAAACAACGCCGAAAGAAAATGAAATAAAGGCAATTACTGGCGCGACGATAACTAGCCGCTCGATAACCGAAGGTGTTAATGATGCGCTCGAACGCGCGACAGAATTGTTTACTAACGGCAATTTAAAACCGACGGCAGTATACGACGATCAGGAGTAGATCATGGGAAAGAAAAACAAAAAAAATAATATAAGGGCCGAAAAGCCTATCAAGCCTGTTAAAATTCGTGAAAAAGCGAACTATGGGCGGATAATGGCGAACGGACTTTTTGCTGAGAATCCAACTTTTGTCCAAGTGCTTGGCATGTGCCCGACCTTGGCTGTGACGACTTCTGCTATATCCGCGCTTGGCATGGGCGTTTCAACCTTAATTGTTCTAACTCTTTCGAACTTTTTTATATCGCTTGTTCGAAAGGTTATCCCCGATCAAATTAGAATTGCTTGCTATATTGTTTTAATCGCGGGGTTCGTGACGATGATTGACATGGTGCTTAAGGCATATTTTCCGGATATATCCAAAGCGTTGGGGATTTTTATCCCGCTTATAGTAGTTAATTGCATAATCCTTGGGCGCGCAGAGGTTTTTGCCTCGAAAAACCGTGTCCTCCCTAGCTTGTTCGACGGCGTTTTCATGGGTGTCGGGTTCACGGGAGCATTGTTCCTCATAGGAAGCATTAGGGAAGTTCTTGGCGCGGGATCATTTTTCGGCATTCCGCTATTTGGCGCAGGGTTCTCGCCAGCACTGATTATGATTTTGCCTGCTGGAGCGTTTATAGTGTTCGGTTTGCTTCTTGGAATGTTTAGTGCGATAAAAATCAAACGCGAGAAAAAAGCAAGGAGGACGGCATGAACTTTTTATCGATTTTCATAACGGCTGTTCTAATCGAGAATGTCGTTTTAGTTAAATTTCTTGGCATTTGTCCGTTTTTAGGCGTGTCGAAAAACACTACGACGGCGTTTGGCATGGGAGTTAGCGTCATCTTCGTTATCACGGTTTCTTCTATTATAACCTGGGCTATCAATACATATCTGCTCATCCCGTTTGATTTGGTTTATCTGCAAACGATCGTTTTCATATTGGTCATTGCGAGCCTTGTGCAACTTGTTGAGATGTTCCTGCAGAAGACTTTGCCGTCGCTTTACAAAGGGCTTGGGATATACCTTCCGCTAATAACAACCAACTGTGCGGTTTTGGGCGTTTGCTTGCTGGCTTCTCAAAAGACATATTCGTTTGAAGAGACGATCATCTATGCTGTTGGGTCGTCTATCGGTTTTTTAGTCGCGATTTTTATCATGGCTGGCATACGCGAGAGGCTGGAGGAATCAAATGTTCCGGAATTTATGAAGGGTTTGCCGATTTCGCTGATTTCTGCCGGACTTATCGCCATGGCTTTCACGATGTTTTCGGGCTTTAGAATATGAACATCCTAGCAATACATGATATTTCGACTATGGGCAAGGCGGGGCTTAATGTCGTCGTGCCTGTTTTGTCTAGTTTCGGGCATACTGTTTCCCCTATGCCGACTTGCGCGCTTTCTTCTATCACAGGGGGTTTTGGCGAATATTACAAAACGGATTTAACGACGCAGATGATAGAGACGCTTGAGCATATAAAACGAATAGGCGCGAAATTTGATTATGTTTATTCGGGGTATTTGAGCGCGCCGGCTCAGGCGGAGATCGTTGCGGAGGTTGTTAAACACACTAAGGCAAAGTTTCTATGCGATCCTGTTATGGGCGATAATGGCAAGCTTTATTCAGGATATGATGAAGGCATAATAGATGCGATGCGCGGGCTAGTTGCTATTGCGGATATTGCGACGCCGAACTATACCGAGGCGAAATTCTTAGGAGAAATAAAAACGCCTGCGGTTACTATAACAAGCTATCCAAATGCTGCCCACGAGGAAATAAACGTTTTATGTACGCTTGAAGGAATGGAACATATAATAGAAGGAAACTATAAACCGAAAGAAATTAGCGGCGCGGGAGATGCGTTTGCAAGCTATTTAATAGGCTATGGTTTGGAAGGAAACGCGTTCTTTGAATCAGCGCAACTTGCTTGCGAGGCTGTCGGGGAAATGTTGCAATAGCATTACGGTTTACTACCTATTATTATTATTATTATACATAAATATTATTTTTATAAGAGTTTTTTGTCGCAAAGGCTCTTTTTTTATCTATATATGTTATAATCGATTTATAAAATTATTTTTAGGGAGTGTTTTTTTATGCTGAAAAAGTTCTACAAAATTATTGTGCCGGTGATTTTATGCCTCATTATGTTACCGAGCATGGTACAAGCTGCACAGACACCATCTTGGGGAGGAGATTGGGTAAATGTCAATGGCAAGCTATTACCTGTACCAGCTTATGGTAGCCTAGATGGCAACAACATCGAATTCGAGATGAAGCAATCCGCTGGCGCGGATACTCCGGCAGATCCGTCGGACGACATCTTTTATCTAGAGGCGACAGCGAGATATGCAAACGCTATAACTCACCTCTATACAGATATCGGATTTGACAATGAAGTTGTAGAACTTGTTTCGCCTTCTGGCGTGCCTGTTTCTGGTAGTGGGTTTGATGCTTACCAGTTACCAACTCAACAAAATTTCACAGGGCTTAGCGGAAGAGACCAAGGCGCAGACATCATGGCAGCTGCTGGTTGGGCGAAATACGAATTATACGACGGAAATTTAGACTACGGCTTAAACATGGCAGCGAAATTCTTAAACACTGAGGGCAATGGTTTCACAATTGCGCTTGGCGTTCGTAATAATGTAAATGGTGGCACTCGCCAATTCAATCCGCCATCTGCTGTTTCACAACTTGAAAACAACGAGCTTGTTTGCCCTGAGGCGGGCCTAGCTCTTGGTAAAGTTTATTTCAAAGTTAAAAATGGAAAAACACTAACACCTAATACTTTCTATAAAGATTCACAATTGGCAGTTGGTCGTCATATGTGGGCGGTTAACACTGTTCCTGTAGGCCACGAAGATTATCAAATTAACCCAACTGGCGGCGATTTTGCTTCTTTTTGGGGAAATCCTCTTAGCGGGTCATATACATCTCACATAGGTACAGTTGTTTTATATGCTGCTCCTGTCTACATCAATTTATCTAGCTTTGTTGACATCAGCACAACTGATACAGAAGTTTTGCTAGATGTTAGCACGCGAATTTATTCGCACGACGAAGTGGGTCCAACAGCGGTTGTTGCTCCAGGCAAAATTGGCGTTGGCGAAATAACTGTTAAAGCATTCAGCCTAGATGGCGTTACTTTCACATCGCTTCCAATGCCTGCTGATCAACCAGTTGGTTCATACTACATTAGTGTAGACGTTGCAAAAGGCGAAAACTATGCGGCGGCAACAGACCTCGTTCTAGCTACACAATTCTCTATCACTCCTGCAACGATCAATCCAACGATTTCTGGTTTTTCTAAAACATACGACGGAACATTAGCCTTTGGAAACACCACTGGCAAATTCGAAGTGGAAACAGGAATATTAAACGAAAAAATCCAAATCAGCCTAACGGATGGTGAATACACAGGTGCCAACGTTGGCAACGGCATAGAGATTATCGATTTTGAAGTTAGCAAAGACGACAGCATAGAGACTGCTGGTTTGGCAGACAACTATAATCTAGCAATAGAAAACATGCAAGCGTTCGGTAACATCACACCTGCGACATTGCAAGTTACAGCTTCACCTGCGACGAAAACATTTGGCGAAGTAGAGACAGGGTTCTATACAGCGCTTTCAGATTTCGCGGTTTCTGGTTTTGTGCCTGGTGAGGATACATCTTATATCACTGGCAAGCCGGTGGCAACTATTCTTCCTATATTAGATGACCCTAAGACACGTGCGGTTGGCGATTATGATGTATCTGTTGCTTCAGGAACATTAAACGCACAAAACTATCAATTTAATATCACACCAGCAGAAGGCGCGTTTAGCGTAACTCCTTATGATGAAGCGCAGTTTGATGTTGAAACGGAAGTTGATGTACCAACGAATGTAACATATAACGGAGCAAACCAAACTGTTGCAGGCTACACAATCGAAGTTGATGGAATTTTATTAGTAGAAGACGTAGATTTCATTCTTTCTGCAAACAAAACAAGCAAATTAGCAGATACGTACACAATCGAAATCTCAGGTATCGGCAACTATGATGGAGCTCTTGGATCATTCGAGTGGGTTATTGAGCAAAAAACTATCAAAGAATCTGAAGTTGTTAGCGCAACATTGGTTGTGCGCGATTATGACGGAACAACTGATGCGGATATAAACAATATCGGCACGATAAACACAATTGCATCTAACCTATCAGCAGCATCAGACGGCAAAGCAATTGTTGGCGATGATGTTATCCTAACAGGCGGCACAGGCGCGTATGATAGCGCGACAGCCTTAACAACAACGGGTGCGATCACAGGCGCGACGATCACGGGTGCTGATAGCGCAAACTATGATTTCAAAGGCAATGCAATCGATGCGACTGGCTTGATTAACAAAAAGACATTGACGGTTCGAGCAAATCCATCGAGCAAAACATATGGCGATGGAGATCCATCATATGCGAAAACGGATTTCACGGTTCTAACAGCTTTTGAAAACGGCGAAGATGAAGATGAAATAACCGGCAACTTTGGCGTTGCATTTGAAAACACAAACGGAAAAACAGATGTTTACCGCGATGCAGGGACATATGATGTTGACGCTACGCTTGGAACAGCAAGCGCGACAAACTATGATTTCGACTTTGTAACTAACGCAAAAGCCCTAACAGTAAACAAAAAGCTTGTTACGGTTTCTCCAAAACCTGTCACAAAAGTTTATAGTGAGCCAGATCCAGATTATAACACTTTGGCAGAATTCCTATATTCAAACACTTTTGCAAACGGCGAGGATGAAAGCGTAATCTCTGGTTCGTTCGCAGCGGATATTGAAGAGAATAATCTAACATATCGTCCTGTTGGCGATTATGAAGTTGAAGCTCTTGCTGGTAATGCGACTGCAACTAACTATAGATTCGAATTTGCAGCAGCTGCCAAGGTTTATGAAGTGCTTAAAAAGCCTTTGGCAATTAAACCAAATTCATTATCAATCTCATATGGAGTTATACCGACTCTAACTGCTGATTACGAATGGTTTGCTACAGGCGAGAATAAAGACAATGCTTCAAAAACAGGCACGCAAACATTTGTTGTGTCTCAAGGCAATGTAATATTTGATCACGAAGACGTTCTCCCAGCAGGAACATATTCCATTACAGTTTCTGGCGAAGATTATGCGAACTATGAAGAAGATTATTCGACCGTAGGCACGTTGACAGTAGGTTCTGTTGCTGCCGTGGTTGACCCTGCAGATGCTCCAGTAGCGAACGTGTTAGAATATACAGGCTCTAGCCAAGAACTTGTCGAAGCTGGTTTCACTGCTGACGGTGATATCTATTATCTAGCTGTTGCTAAAGATGCGGCAGCACCTATCGCGGCAGACTTCGTATCAACAAATATTCCAGAAGAGACAAATGCAGGCGAATATGATGTATATTATTATGTTGATCCTGACGCGAACCATACTCCGTCTATCGTTTATGGACCGATTCCAGTGGAGATAACGGCGAAAGAAGTTGTTATAACGCCTCTTGCAGGCTTGAGCAGCACATACGGCGACAGCGATGAAAGCTATACAGGCAGATATGATTTATTCGATGTAGTTGGTATAGTTGACGGTAACGATAACGGCATCTCATACTCAGCAAACATTGCCTCGTTTGTCGGCACACACCGTCCAGTTGCGACATATAACGTAACCTCAACAACAACTATCGCTTCAACTAACTATTATGTAACTAACGAAACGGCAAATGTATATGCTGTAACTCCAAGAACGATTGATGTTACTCCTATCGCAGGCCTAGGCAACACATATGGCGAGGCGGACGAGAGCTACACAGGACGAGCAGATCTATTCACGGTTGCAAATATAGCAGAAGGCGAGACTCAAAGCGGAATTGGCGTATCATTAAAAGCTGACATCGCTGGATTTGTCGGCACACACCGCCCAGTTGCGACATATGATGTTACTTCAACATCAACAGTTTCATCTCCAAACTATGACATCTCAAATAAAACTGCAAATGTTTATGAAGTTACTCCAAGAGAATTGACAGTTAAACCTGCTAGCAAGCCAGCTATAACATATGTTGGGTCTGGATCGCTGTATGTTATAGCTGGCTTGGTAATAGGATTAACTGTAAATTTTCTTGGAGTTACTTCATAA
>NZ_BDHD01000029.1:0-19812 GCF_054786075.1 Treponema sp. R6D11
TTTCCCCGGTGCGGAAGCGGTTTAAGAAGTCGTAAACCATCGGCGTTTTGTAATGGGTGAAAAATTTCGTGTATACGTCAAACGCCTCAATGGCGATTTCGCTGTCCAAATTGGTACGGGAACCTTCGTCGTTGTAAAGCCTGCCGCCGCGCTGGAACATGTGCGCCAGGAAGTTTGAAAAGTCTATGCTTGTCGCCACGTTAGTCGCAACAGACGGAATGCCGACGTTCATGTTATTCTTCTGAATAATCGGAAGAATATTTATAAGGTCGTCCCATGTGTCGGGAAGCTGGATTTTTAGTTCTTCAAAAATATCCTTGCGGTAGAACATTACATGGTAGTATTGCGTTTCGGGAAGCCCCCCCACGCCGTCGGCGTAATTAAAGGGGACAACGACGTTTGGGTTTAATTCTTTTATAACTTCTTGATAATCCGGGAATTTTGAAATGTCCACCACGGCCTTGCGAATCGCGTAGTTCATGGGGTCGCCCTGAGGGACTGTAAGCGCCATATCCGGCCCCGTACCCGCGACGACCGCCGGCAGTACCGTGTCCGCCGCGACAAGTTTTACGTTTACCCTGATTCCCGTCTTTTGCGTAAAGGTGTCGTCTATCATCGCCTTTAGAATGGTGCTTTGGTCGCGACCGGCGAGCATCCACACGTCGATAACGTTGTTGCCGTTGCGGTACACGTCGCCTAAGTTGTTATAGTCGACAAAGAACGAGGACAGGAAGGAGCGTATCTCATGCGACGCGGCGACAAAGAAATTTTCCCTAATCTTTGGAAGTCTCGCGTCGGCGGAAGAGAGCAAAACATAATCGATGTCAAGCTGGGACTGCGAAAGCGCCAGCATGCTGTCGCCCAAAGAGCTTATGTTGGCTTTAAAATTTGTTAAGGTGCGCGGAATCTTATCCGGCCGCCTTACAAAAAGTTCAAGCTGGCGCGCGAGCGTAAGGGTCGCCGCGGCCTGCGCGCTGCGCTCGCCTGAGTAGGCGGTTAAATCGTCCACCAGTTTATAGAGGATTTTACTTTCCAGTTCCATCGCCGTTATTACTTCGGGATAAACGTACTCGACGCGGTAATCGCGGTATATGTCAGGCTCGGTTCCCGTAAGAACAAGAATCTTTCTGTAGATTCCGTTCAGGCGGAAAACGCTTTCTTCCATTACGTTCAATATCGCGCCCATGCCGCCTAATGTCGCCTGCAAGCGGATGGTATTTGTCCCTCTTTTAAGCGGGAAAACCATATAGTCCTGTTTGCCGCTTTCGCGCAGAGTAACAAGCTGCCACTTGTTGCTGTACTTAAAAGGTATCGCGGAAAGTTCGCTGCAGGGCGTCTGTCCGTTAATAATGATATTGCGGTTTGATACGAAGCCCCTGTTATAATTCTGCCGCCCCTTGACCGACAGGCGGTACATGCCGTCTTCCGGCACATCGGCTTCCCATTCGATCCATTGGCCCGAGACGCGCCATCTTTCGCCGCCGATCATGTTAAGGCGGATTCTCGCGACGCTGGGAGGTTCGGTCGCGCCGGAAGAGCGGTCGTAGTTGGGATACAGCGAAGGATCGGAACGGCGCGTAGCCCTTTCCCCCTGAATCTTCAACTGGACATTAGTCCTGGTATTCTGATACTTCGATAAATCCTGCTTGGCGATGAAATCCTCGTATTTCAAGGCGCTGTCCGGCGCTTTAACGGAAATACTGCGGAGCGCCATCGGCTCGTTTATTCCCTGAAGCCTGATTACGCTCGCGCCTTTGGGCAGATAAAAAGCGTAAGGCTCGGTTATGTAGCCTAACGAATCCTTGAACCACGCTTTTTCCCACTGCGGCTTTTCTACCTGCTGGGCGCGTATTTCATTTCCCTGGTTGTCAAAGCGGCTAGGTCCCGCGTCGCCCCAAACACGCTGAAACGCCAGCCTGTCCGCGCCCAAGAACGGGGTTTCCCCGTTGACAAGAAAAGAGCGTTCTATTGTTATGCCCCGCGACGGGAGCGGATAATATTCAATGTTAATATTGTAAAAACCTTCTTCTTCAAGGTTGATCTTGTATTCCACAAAGCTGTTTTCGTCCGTCCGTAACGCCTTTATTTCGCCTTCAAAGTTATCAAGCACGGAAACCCCGGAAGCCGAAGAATAAGAAAAAAGATTGATGGGAACGTCTTTTTTTCCGTTAGGAACGTTCGCGTAACGCTCCAAATATCGCGAGTAGGTGTTTGTTCTTCCCGTGCTTGCCCCGCTTAAATCGTAACCGGCGTATTTTGCGGAAAAATCGGCGTCCCGCCTTCCGGCGAGAAGAAAGAACAACGCCAAAACAACCACAACAACGGCGATAATTACAACTCGCGGACTGAAAAACTTTCTCATCATTTCCCTTCTATAGTATAATTTCCAAGCGCTTACTTAACCGCGCTTATCATCAGCTTGATCAGAGCGTCGCTCTCCGGCGAATTAGGCTGACCTGTCCTGCGGTCTATAAGACCGAAATTCTCACCATTTCCCCTAACGGAGCCGTTGTCCCAATAAATTGGAACCACCCCGTATTTTTTCGCCGTGCCAAAAATATACGGCAGATAATCCCTTCTGCTTTGGCGCGCCTGCTGGTCTTTTGCCGCATCCGCGGGATACGACTGCCCTACCGCTCCGCACTCCCCCATTATTACCGGAATATTTTTATCGATGAATTTTTCTTTTAAGGGGGCAAAATCATTTTCGACCTTTTGTTTGTCGGAGGGAGTCCCCCATGAAGACCTGCTGCCCTGTATCCCGAATTCATAAGGATCATAATAATGATAACTTACGATTAACTTGTCGGAAGCCTTGTCGTTGGGAAGCATAAATCCGGCGGAAAGAAGCTGGTTGCGGTCGTTACAGTAGGCGGATACCATTAAATACCTTGATTCGTTGTTGCCGCCGGTAGCGCGTACCGTATCGACAAAAAACTGGTTCCACTTTGTTATGGTAATATAAAGGCCGAGATGGCCCCCCGAACCCCAATTGCCGTCGTGAAGCTCGTTAAAGGATTCAAATATCAGCCAGTCGCCGTAATTTTTGAAGTAGTTTGCGATTTGCTTCCAAACGCGGATATATTGGCCCGTTATTCTGTTAAATTCATCCTGATTTCTGGACGCCTGCCTTACGGAAAGCCAGCCCTGATCGCCCTTTTTTGAATCCGTCGAACCGTCGTGGTGCAAGTTGATGATCACTTTAAGGCCGGCGTTCTTAGCGTAGCCGACGACTTCCGCGACGCGTTTTATAAATCTTTCGTCAATATGATAATCTGGCGCGGGACCCATATTGCCCATCCATGTAATTGGAATACGGACGATATTAAATCCGGCGGTTTTCAAACCGTTAAACAAATCCTGATTAAGCCTTGGGTTCCCCCATGAAACATCTTCCCCGGATTCAATATTGGCCAATTTGCCGTCCTGATCGATTAAGCCTCTCCACGCTTCCATAGTATTGCCTGAATTCCAGCCGGCGGTAATTTTTTCGATCCTTAAATAATCAAAGGCGGATTTGCCGCCCATTTTCTCTTCGGGATAATTATTTACGGAGTCGGGGACGGCCGGAGTGTAATCAAAAACCTGCTCCGCCGCAATTGGCGTATTATCGCCAACGGCGGCCTTCCCGCTTGCGAAGGAAGCCGCCGGCCATACGCTTACAGCGATGCACAATATGCAGATAAAAAGAAAAGTTTTTTTTGTCATCACTACTCCGGCGTAAAATTATAAGTTATTTGTAAAGCTTAAAATCCCAAACTTTAAATTCATAAGGGCCCAAGCCGCCTTCTGCCGCGTTCAAAGATTGAATTCTAAACCTTGTCAGACGCTGCTGGTTGAACTTTACCTGAGCCGCCCACGCCGGCTGCATAAACATCCTCATTTCAATGTTTGGTTCCGCAACTACGTTAGCTTCGGTTTTTACTGGGAATCGATGAAAACCCCAATCCTGAACGGTGGAAAGAGGCGCTTCCACGTTATATGTCCTGCCGTCGGTGGTCAGTATTTTAAAGGAAAACGCTTTTGCGATTTTCATAACCTCCAATGTGGCATCGTCCGGGGTTAATCCGGCGTCGACAACGCCGTATTTGATTTTATCGGTTACGGTGCCTTTAAATTTGTAGGTCGTGTATTTTACGCCGTCTATTACTTCATCGGCTATGGTCATAACCATAGTGGAAGTTCCTTTGTCGTCCGAGTCGTCGTGCGGTTCAACTTTAAAGGTTGCCGGGACCGCAACGAGAGGGCCGGAAGACGCCGCAGCGGATCCGCCGCCGCCGCTTGACGCGCAGGCAAAAATAATGGCACACAATGCCACACAAAGAAGAGAAAGTAACGCTTTTCTTGAATTTTTCATGGAAATTCCCCCTAAAATAGATTTTTTTAGCGACAGGCAATTCAGAGTAAAACTGATCTGAATACCTAACCTAAAATATGATACTCTGATAATTCCTTGCCGTCAAGATTTATTAAGGGTATTTTTATTAGTCTTGTCCCTAAATATCAAAAAAAATCACAAAATGGATACGGGACTCGTTTTTAGAGTAACTCACTCTTGAGGAATAGAATCCGCGTAAACCTCGTCCCAACGTTTTTGAATATCGGTAACCACCTCTTGCGCGGTCCGATTTCTCTCAAAAAAGAACTGTATTTCCTGATAAGCGGCGTCTTCGTACTCCTTGGCGCATGGAACGCCCAAAAATCCCCTTACAATTACAGAAGATTCAAAAATATCCCAAGCTTTGGCGTACAAGGGGGCTTCTTTTATGTACTTTTTATCGTCCCCCGACAACAATTCAGGTATATAACCGGGTATGGCCTTCAGTTGGGCGCAAAGAAGCGGGCTTTTAGCGGCAATAAATTCAAGAAAGACCAGCGCCGCGTCGGGAAACGCGCTATTTTTGTTAATTCCGGCGAATATTCCCGAAAGACTGACCCCGTATTTCCCCGCCGCCCCCGCCCCTGGGATTGTCGTTACCCCGAAAGTGTCAGAGCCCATTCTTTCCATAAGTTCGGGAATAGCTCGAGTTGACGCGATAATCATGGCTATCTGCCTCCGGACAAAACCGTCAATAGCTTGCTCTTCCGTCATTTCAAAGATGTTTGGGGACAGAACCTCATTTTGTGGGACGAAGCCTGGTTCCGCGGCCGGCTCTCCATCCTGAGGGACGGAGCCTGATTTCCTTGACAGCGCCCCCTCATGGTAGAGCTTCCCAAGGAAGGTAAAATCGCCTGCCATCTGCTTTGTGTTAATAACGGGCGCGGCAGAGCCGTCTGGCCAGAAATTGCCCCCGCCAGCCCATATCCATGAAAAAATCTCCCTGGACAGGGACTGCTTGTTTTCGGGGCTTAGGGCCATCGCGAACCCCGCCGCGCCCGCCAGGACATCGTTATCGGATGCCGATATGGTTTTCGCGTAGGCGAGGAATTCGTCCCTGGTTTTTGGAGGGCGGTCAAATCCGGCGGCTTGCAAAAGTTCAATATTGTAAAAAAACAAATCCATAAAAGAGACCAGGGGCAAAGGAGACTCTATAGCGCCAAGGGCGTTAAATTCGCTTTCGTCAAAAAACAGAATATCGGGCTCCCTGCTTTTTTCGCTAGAAACGTTCAAGATGTTAATCCGCAAACCGGGATTTTGCTTTTCAAATTCCTGAATCAGCGTTTCCATGGTTTTGCCGCCGAAAAATTCTTCACAACGGGCGGAAATATAAATATCCTTTTGCCTGCTTTTGGCGTTTAACCGAAAAACGGCGTTAAAAATTAAGGGGCTTAAAATCAAAAATAAAAGCAAAATAATGATAATAATGTCCGTACGATTGCGCAAATATATCGACTTTTTGCCGTTTTCGCTGTACATTTTATCTATGGTTCCTTTTTTCGGAAGATTCTCCAACTTTCTCTTTAACAGGTTAAGCAAGCGCGAACAAAAGCCGGATAGTCTGGAAGAAAAGTTAATTTTAAATTTTTCCAAAATAAGAAAGTCCCCCTTTGATATTAAATCAGAATCTTCATATAATGCCTATCTGTCTAAACGCTCTTTCGAAATGGGTTTGAAAAAAACAAAATGCATCGCGTGGACGGAAATCCCCGGCCTTGAATACAACGACCATATTATCGAAGCTAAAATCCGCCTGGACAGCATGGGCGGATACGCCGCCGCGGGGCTTACGTTCCACATCAGAGACGATGACGCCTACTACATCGTGCTTTTTTCCAGCAAAGGCTATTACCGCCTGGACGTGGTAAGGGACGGCTCCCCAAAGCCGCTTATCGCATGGACCGATATTTTTGAATTTAACGGGAAAAACATTAACTTGGGCATTATAACTTACGGCACCTTTCTTATTTTTCTTATCAACGGCAAATGGGTTGGGGAGACAAGCGACGACACCCTTGTTAAAGGCAGGGTGGGGCTCGCCATTGCCTCCTACGAAACGCCGAAAGAAACTTTACCTGAAAATGAAGAGTTGTCCGACAGTAACGATTACTCCTGCAAAGTATCTTTGGACTATCTTTCCATTGACACAAGAATTAAGGTTATCGAGGAAAAATACAAAAAATGGACAGATCCGTTAAACATAAACGCGGAAAGCCGCCTGCGCCTTGCGGAAACCTACGCCGTAATGGGCGAAGCAAAAAAGGCGATGGACCAAATTTACAAGGCATGGGAACGAAGGGACAGGGCGATCCGCGCCGTTTCGGCGGGGGAAGAAGGGGTAAGGACGAAAAAAGAACTGCTTCTTGCGGCAAGAATGTCGTTGCGGCTTGGCCAACATAACGAAGCGGAAACTTTTCTTAACGCCATTCTTGAACAGTGGGCGGAATCAGCCGAGGGCAAAGAGGCGGTAAAAATAAAAATAAACCTGCTGGGCGACCTTAAAAAATTCGATGAATTAAAAGAATTTGTTTTACTATACGCAAATAACAAAAAAGATGTTAATTTCCACGCCACGCTCGCCCGCTGTTACTTTGAGTTAAAAGAATACAGAAAATCAGCCGCGGCGTGGGACAGGGCTTTCGAGATGAACGGCGAAAACGGGGTTTACGCGGTTAACGCGGCAAACGCGTATGAGCTTAGTAAAAAGACACAAGAGGCTCTTGCGCGGTACATTACCGCCGGCAATATTTTTCTTAATCAGGATAATCAGGGGGAACTTGGGGCGTTAACGCCGAAACTTTTATTGTTGGGCGCGGACAACTGGGAAGCCCGCGTCCTCGCCGGAAAATGGGCGTTCAGTACCGAAGATTACGACCGCTGTATTTCTGAATTTTCCACCGCGAACAAATTAAGGATAACATTAAAACCAAGGCCGCCGGGAGACCCCGCCCATTATTACCTGTGGGGGCTCGCCTTAAACATAAAGGGAAAAAACAACGAAGCCATCCGCCTTTTGGAAAGGGCGGTAAAACTCGCGCCGGACTACGGCCTTTTCCGCTTTAAGCTTGCGGAAATTAAATTACTGGCGGGCGTAAAAGAGCCGTCCATTACGGAAGAATTAAAACAAGCGTTAGATGACATGGACGACCCGGACGGGAAAATGGCGGAACACGCCGGAAATATTTTAAAAAACGCCGGCAGGGCAAAATCGGCGCAGTACTTTTTCAACAAAGCGGGAAAAAATGCTGGTTGAATGGGCTAAATTTACGGAAAAGGGACTGCCAACGGGAGACAGGAAAGCGTCGGTAACGATAGGCGTTTTTGACGGGGTTCACCGAGGGCACAGGGCGCTGATAGAGCGCGTAGTTTCGCATAACACGGAAAATATTCCTGTTGTCATCACTTTTCGGGAAAACCACAAGACAAAAAACAATGAGCCGAAAGACGTTCAAACCTTTGAGCAAAGGGTAACGACGTTGGAGAAATTGGGGATACAGATAACGATTGTTGTTGATTTTACGGAATCATTTAAACGCATGACTGGAATCAATTTTTTTGAAATTTTAGCAAACCGCTGTAACATGGGTTTTTTCGCCGTAGGGAGCGCCTTCCGCTGCGGTTATAAGCTGGACACCGACGCTACGGCCATTCAAAAATTTCTCGCTTCGCGCGGCGTTCCTACGGAAATAGTTCCCGAAGTCATGGAAGGGGCCCTGCCGATCAGTTCAAGCAGAATACGCGCGGAAATCGCCAGCGGGAACATAAAGTCGGCGGAAACGATGCTTGGGCGGCCGTTGCTGTAACTTCAATCACCGCCGGAGGCTATTCTAACGGCTTCTTCAAGCTGTACGTCTTCCTCTTCCGTCGTATTTGCTATTATGTATTCTTCTTTGTCGGGGGATATTCCAATTCCTTCATAGTTGTTTCCGTTCATATCCGTCACCCTTCCAGGCGATATCGAATAAGTCCACCCGTTTATCATAAAACGATCTTTACGCGGAGAAAACGCCCCGCATGTCGCCGTTCCTATATGCGTTACATGGCTTTGCGTCCGTAACGCGAGAACAAACCACTCCGCCACGGAAACCGTGTTTATATTTGTTAAAAGCACAATCGGTTTTGTATAGCCGTATTTGTTGTCAGAAGCCTTACTGATACTTTTTACCGTGTAAATTACGGGAGCGGAAAAATCGTACGATCCGGGGCCGTTTTTACTTATTACCCCGCAATAATTTTTTGTCTCGGACACGAAACGGGCGGCGATGTATTCCATTACATATACCTCCCCCCCTTTGTTATCGCGAACATCCAAAACAATCGCTTTTGTTTCCTTAAGGACGCCTAATATATTGTCAATTATTCTACCCCATTCCTGACCTTCCGGCTCATAGCCTTCATATATAAATTTTGAAATATAAACATAACCTATATCCGGCTTGGAAGAAAACGTACCGAATACAAAATTTTGGTATCCGTCATTGCCGTTTCCAATTAAATAACTTTTTACCGTGTCAATGTCGAAATATTCATCGATGTCGGCATTATAGCTTCTATAGCCAAGACCGGGCGCGTATAAGCCGACATGGGGATCTTTTATTTCTTCCAACATGTCCGCGCATACGTCAAACAATGAAGTTTCGGACATATCGGATTTAATTTTAAGGGCATATCCGGTCTGTTTGTTATGATATACGTCGTACCAGCTGTCATAATTAAGATTGCCGCTCATCCTAAAATCCAGATTTGCGTGAATATCATTAAAATCATTCCAGAGACTTCTTAACACTTCGGAAGGGCCGGTATCAGGTTCCCTCCCTAAAAACAACTGACATGCGGAAAATAAAAACGCCGCGGACAATATCAGCCATTTAACTTTTCTTTTCACTTTTCTCCCCTAAAATGAAAACGTAATTCCCGCGTTTATGCTAAACGACGCGTCTTTTCTCGTTTGCGGAAAAGTAACTAGGGAAAGCTCGAAACCAAGCCCCAGATAAAAAGATAACAGATCGTTTTGTTTATGATGATATTTTAAGTCGCAAAAAACCGCCCTGTAATTGTGAAAACTTGTTACCCTCTCTTCCAAATCAAGCGGCGCGTAATACAGGCCGTAATAGGGGGGCCTGAACGCATAACCAAAAAAAGGGATACTTGCCGAGAAAATTAACTCGTTTCTGCCGTTGATGATCCATTTTTGCGTCGCATGTAAATCAAGAGAAAACAGCACGGTTAAACTGTAATAGTGCGATTCTTTCAAAGAGGAATAATATAAATCGCCGCGTATCGCGCCGCCAAGGTATCCCGGGAAAATGCCGTTTCCCCACAGCCGGTAATCAAGCGCGTTTTCAAAAAAAACCCTTAGAAACATAGACGGCTTACGGTTATATGCAAAGAAAGCATTATCGCTTTTTACCTCTATCGGATCAACCTCGCCTTTTAACAGCCCGAAATTAAACGAATATAAAAAATTGCTTTTTTCGACGCTACCGTTTAAACTAAAGTTAAACGTGTCCAATTCCCTGTTAACTGGTAAATCCGTTTCTTCACGGAACCCTAAAAACGAATAGCCGAATCCGGTTCCAACCCTGATAGGTTTTTCCGTTTTAGGCGTTTCAGCCGATTGCGCGGAAGTTTGACCGATATTGATCAAAATAAAAAAGATAAAAGCCAAGCAACGCCTTTCAAGTCCCATCTTGATAAATAATGGGTTCCTTTCATAATATTGTCAATGATACATGACAAATACTTCCATATTATGCTATAATTACCCATTATTTAGCAGGAGAAAGACATGGATAAAGAAACCGAACAATTTTTGAAGGCTCAGGCGAAAGAAATCCGAAAACTTACTATCGAAGAAATCGGAAATTTGGGAACGGGGCATATCGGGGGGGCGATGTCCATCGTAGACCTTTTGGCCCTTTTGTATTTCCACCGCATGAAAATCGATCCTAAGAACCCGCGTTGGGAAGAGCGGGATCAGCTTGTTGTTTCCAAGGGGCACTCGGGACCCGCCGTTTACGCGACGCTCGCGCTCAAGGGCTTTTTTCCCCTTGACTGGCTTAAAACCCTGAACAGGGGCGGCACCAAACTGCCGAGCCACTGCGACCGCAACAAGACCCCCGGCATTGACATGACGACAGGCTCCCTAGGGCAGGGATTTTCCGCCGCGATTGGCATCGCCGTCGGCCTGCGGATGGATAAAAAAACCCAGACCGTGTATACCGTCATCGGCGACGGCGAGTCCGACGAGGGGCAGATTTGGGAAGGGGCGCTCTTTGCGGGCTTCCATAAACTTTCCAACCTTGTCGCTTTTACCGACTACAACAAACAGCAATTAGACGGCTTTGTAAAAGATATTCTAGACCTTGGCGACCTCGCCGCTAAGTGGAACGCCTTCGGCTGGTTCACCCAGGAAGTGGACGGGCACGACGTAGCCGCCCTGGACACCGCGATTGAAAAGGCGCTCGCCCAGAAAGAAAAGCCGTCCATGATCGTCATGCACACGATCAAGGGAAAGGGCTGTAATTTCGCCGAGGGCGTAGAGAAAAACCACAGCATGGCGTTTGACATGGAAAAAGCCAAAGAAGCCATAGCGGCGTTAGGATAAGGAGAAAAAAATGGCAGAACAACAAAAAGAAATGCGAATGGCATACGTAGACACATTGATGGCAATGGCCGAAAAAAATAAAAACATCGTCGTATTGGAAGCTGACTTGATGAGCTGTACGAACACGGGCATTTTCAAAAAAACATACCCCGACCGTTTCATAAACTGCGGCATAGCGGAAGCGAACATGATCGGCATCGCTTCTGGGCTTTCCACTCTTGGGAAAATCCCTTTCGCCGCGGGCTTCGGCTGTTTCTCTTCGCGGCGGGTATTCGACCAGTTTTTCCTTTCCGCGAACTACGCGCACCTTAACGTAAAGTTAACGGGTACCGACCCGGGCGTAACCGCCGCTTATAATGGCGGAACTCACATGCCCTTTGAGGAACTTGCCCTGATGAGGGTCGTCCCCGGTCTTACGATTATCGAGCCGTCCGATCCAAGTTCCTGCGCGGCCTTTGTCCGTCTTATGGCGGAAGAATACGGCTGTCATTATCTGCGTATTCCGCGCAAACCAGTGCCGTACCTGTACCCCGAAACCGAAACTTTTAAGTTCGGCAAGGCGAAAGTTTTAAAAGAGGGAAAGGACGTGTGCTTTATGGCACTGGGTAGCCTTATGGTGAACCAATCGCTGAAAGCGGTGGAAACCCTCGCGGCGAGCGGCATAAGCGCGGGAGTGCTGGACATTCTCACCCTTAAACCAATTGACAAGGACGCTATACTTGAACAGGCGGGCAAGGCGCGCGCGGTCATAAGCGCGGAGAACGCCCAGATAGCAGGAGGCCTTGGCAGCGCGGTCGCGGAAATACTCGCGGAGAACGGATGCAAGTGCAAGTTTGCGCGCATAGGCATACGCGACGAGTTCGGCGAAGTGGGCACGCAAGATTATCTTGTCGACCGTTACGGCTTGGACGTGGGAAGCCTTGTGAAAAAAGCGCAGGAGCTTCTCGCTTAATTCGACGTTTATTCCGAAGGTGAACGGGGACTCAATAATCTACCCGAAATGATAAAATAGGGTTTATTATACTTAATAGGATCGTTTGAGTCCGTCGTAATAATATTAATATTATATCCGTAGCCTACTTGGAGACCCAACCCGATACTTTGAAACGGCAATATAACCGACGCTTCAAGATTTATCGACTGGTTAACTCTCGTGCTTTCTGGAAAAGACGGCTTAAAACCCTCAAGCTTAATAACATCGTATTTTAATTTTGTATATTCGTATTTTGCCCCAAGATTAACATATTCAAATAAAACGCAGTCCATATCCACAAAAACATATGGACTGCCCCATTTGTGCTGCTTGTGGTTTACGGTATCATACAACGGACGCATCCTCTGTTCTTCAGCGGCTTTTAAGTAAAACACGGGAACAACTCCGCCCGTTAAATTAAATACTAGTATTTCGGTATTATACCGTATTCCGATATCGATAATCGGACCTAAAAGGTGCATAGATAAATCACTCATATATGAATTAACACGCGCACGCCCAATAGTTTCTAATTCGGGCATGTCTAAATAACCCTTTTCGTAAGTTTCTTGATAATAATAATACAGACCCGCCCCGGCCTTCCATTGTGAATTCTGATTTATAGCCTTCCTGTATTGAATCGGAAGCAGAGTTGCCTCATAAATGGTTTCATTTGTCGCAATCAGGGAATCGACGACGAAATCATCGTTCAAATCTTCGTTTTTCGCCGTTTTTTCAAACTTTCCCCGTATTTCTCCGCCCCAGTTATCTTTGTATTTTAAACCAAGACCGACATTGGTAATGGAGCCGTCTTTCAATATTTTAGTGTCCATAAAAAAGTTGACGACTCCAAAGTCTAAAGAAACGTCTTCCGCAAACGCAAAACAGGGGAGTAAAATTAAAATGATAAAAGCGATCTTTTTCATGATTAATCAGTAAACCTTACCTTGTAGTAGTTAGCTTTATTCATCCTAAGATATGCCATAATTTCCTGATCATAGTTTATCGGTGTTGCATTAGTTTCAGTGTCATTTGGCCAATATATATTTAACTCGGGGAGAAGGTGCGCATCAAAATCAGAGGCAGGTTCTTTATCTACGGCAAATGAATATTTTGCCTCCGTATCTGCCGAAGCTCCTGAGAATACAATAAGATAATCCTTCATATACTTTGGAACCGGAATTTCAGCAGAAAACACACTGGCTCCCCATCCTCTGGATGTCTTAAAATGATACGTTTTTCCACTCGGGACAATTACTACGCCGTTTATAGCCAAGTTCGATTTTATATTGAAAGTAACACTTTTCTTGTTTATTTTTAGAGAGACTGAATCTTCCCATGTTTTATTATCTAAATCCACAGTATTAATGGCAATTTCCTTAAATTCAAAATCTTCGGATATTGATTCGCAATAGATGGTAATATTAATATCTTTTGTATCTCCAGGCTTAATGGCTTGTATATCTCCCTTGGTCATGAGAGTAGGTGATTGTTCATTTTTAGTAATTGTAATACCGTTAGGCGTAGTAAACGTGTATGTCATAGCCGTGCAATAATCATTGCCGACATTGGTAAATTTTATAATAAAATCGTAACTATTACCACCATATAAACACATAAGATCGGTGTTAGATGACTTCGGGACAATAGATGCTTTAAAATTTACGCCGTTTGTTAATGTAAGCGTTCCCACATTATCACCGTCGGTATTGGGGGTTACATGAAACACATAGCCGTCTATGGTTATCTTGTAAGGGTCGCCTGATATGATATCAGGCACATGAATTTCGTTTCCATCAACTGGCACATCTTTCTTTGAAGTGCTATCACATTCACTTTGTATTGCCGCAATATTACTTTTAGCATCTCTAATACCATTAATGGCTTTTCTACTGAAAATGGAAAGCAGAGAACTGGAAGCGTCATCGCTTACCACCCCGGCTTCAAACGTGCTGTTGCCGATTCTTGAAGCGTAAAGGTAGTATTCTTTTAAACTTGTCCCTGTTCCTTCCGTAACTTTTATAACGTTCTGCTACTGCCTTTCCAGAGTCATGTCCTTATCAAGGGAAGTTTTGCGAGTAGCGTTAGTACTGTTAGTACCGTTATAAACCATCCAGTATTTACCTGCAAAATACCAGTTTTCACCCGTATCCATCCTAATCCACTCGCCCCTATAACTTTCGGGAAAAAGATAAGTTGTTACATCGTGAAGCGTACCCTCTTCTACTTCAGCGCAAGTTACAAGAAAAAACAAAAAGCTCAAGCTTAATAATGCTTTTAATGCTAATTTTAACTTCTTCATATTAACATCCCCCTTAATCGTTATTGAATGTAGCGGTTGAACCATTTACCGTACATATTACATCTTTGTAGGCATCGGTCGACTCCCAAGAAAAATCCGCGTCGCTTGAATCAACATAAACAGTTGTATTGCTTTTCGAAGAAACCGTAAATGGGTCTTTACGGGCGTTTATAATTTTCTTTTTATCGTCTAACGAAAAACCGTAAGGTTTGGACATCGTTATTTTAACAGCGACCGAAGATTCGTTTTTGAACTGAAAGCTGGACGGGTATTCTTCACACGAACTAATAATAACGACGCTTATTATGCAAAAAAATAAAGCTAATTTTTTAATTGTCATATTGGTTGCCTCCTCTTTTCCCGAAAAATGTAATTAACTATAAAAACAATAAGTATCTTTCTTATTTTGTGGTTATTTTTGGATTTAGTCAATACTTTTTTAACACGTCAAGAACCGGGTGGTTGATTCTTTCGGGGTTTTTGTACTGGGGCAGGTTTTCGTGCAGTTTTTCGCCTATGGAAATTATGCCAAAATCGAGGTTTTTATAGTTCCAGTACGAAAAACCAATTCCCATCTCCTTTAGCACCGAAAGAAGATCCTCGTACCAGCGCAGTTGGGATTGAAGCTCGACCGGCGTGTAAACCCCGAACTCGTCGCAGATTATCTTCGCGTTGTATTTTTTCCTGAACATGTTGACGGGCGTAAATTCGCACACCAGTCTTTCCCTGTCCCAAACGCCCGCCGAAAGCTCCATGCCGTATTTGCGTACGAAGCCGTTGCCGTAGTCGGCGGGATACGGCCTTTCCTTTTTAATTTCTGGATTTTCAATCCACGGCGCGTTCTGGTGGGTAAAAAGAAGAGGCTCGTAAAAATGCACGCTGTAGATTATGTTGTCGTCGTCAAATGGAGTAAGGAAATCGTATGTGCTAGGCCAGTTCCACATGTTGGAGCCAGTTACTATAGTAGATTTTGGCGCGTGGCGGCGTATTTCGCGGCAGAGCCTGTCCTTTACATTGTTCCATATTTCAGGAGTGGGGGCGACAGGCTCGTTAAGCGTTTCAAAGAGGACGTGTTCTCCGCCAGAGTAGCGCTCCGCGAGGTACGCCCAAATCGCCTCGGTCTTTTTGATGTAGGTGTCGTCGCCTGAAAAAAGTTTTTGCACCGGGGTCTTCGCCGCCTCTGAAAAATCGTGCCCCGGACACTCGTGCAGATCCAATATCATTTTAAGCCCGTTTTGCTTCGCGTACTCTACGGCGTTATCAAGATGGACAAACCTGTTTTCAATCGGTTTTTCGTCTTCGGTAAAAAACAGGTAAGAATCGACTGGGATACGGACGTGGTCGAAGCCCCAATTCTTCACGTTGGCAAAATCCTTCGCGCCTAGGAACGTCTCCATGTGCTTGTCTATCCCGGGAAACTTGTCGGGGTCTTTTTCCTGTATGGCGTCAATCTGGCTTAACCAGCCGCCCATGTTTATTCCGCGCATCCTCATAATTTTCCCCTACTTTTTGTCTTCGTTCCCGGTCTTGCCGCAGTTCGTGCGAGAGCCGTCTTTCCTGTGGTACTCCTGACAGGCCTTGCAGTCCCCGTGCCTCGCGCACCCGTAAGTGCATTTACAATCTTTGTTTTTATCCGCCATATAATCCCCCTTATTATTCTAGCGCATTACCGCTATTTATTGTAACGCCCCGTTTGCCACTTTGAGCGTGTTTTCTCTGATAGCAAGCACGTCGGATGAAAGCGGAACAAATACGCCGCCAGAGAAAGTCCCCCTCTCGGCGGTAACGACGCCCGACACATATACCGCCGCTCCCTGGCCGCTCGAAATATTCTTTAGATTGGCGGCGGCATTTGAACCGTAGATTGTCCCGCCGGCTATTCGAAAAGTTCCTTCATTCAAGCTTACCCCGCCGCCGGAACCGGCCCTATTACCGGATACGGTCGCGCCGCCGGTCATTATAAAAGAGCCGCCGAATATAAACACCCCGCCTCCGTAGCCGCCTTCGCCCGTGGAATTGCCTTTGATTACCCCATTTGACATAGTAAAGGCCCCCTTAGCGTACAAAAGCACTCCGCCGCCGCCGGAACCCGCGTTGCCAGAGATTTCCCCGCCCGTCATTACAAAGTAACCGTTCCAAACGAACACCCCACCGCCAAGCCAGCCGGCCCTGTTTTCTTTGATAGCTCCGTTTGACATTGTAAAAGCCCCGCCGTTCACATACACTCCTCCGCCGCCGCCTGAAGAGTTGGAGTTTTTATTGCCTTTAACTTCGCCTCCGGTCATGGTGAAAGTTCCGTCAGCGATATGAACGCCGCCGCCGCCGTTGTTGGAATTGACGGTATTGTCTTTTACAGAACCACCCGACATGGAAAATCTCGCGGCGGCTCCTTTAACGCACACTCCGCCGCCGTCCTTGGCGTTGTTGCCGGAAACCTCGCCGCCCTCTATGGTAAAGCTTCCGCCGTTCAAAAGCACGCCGCCTCCGCCGGGTTCATTTTCTTCCGAGGAGAGGTTGGTGTTTCCCGAAATCGCCGAGCCGTTTTTCATTGTCAGTCCGCCGCCGTTCACATATACCAAAGCTTTTGTGTTGGCGGCAAATCCCTTAAGCCTTATATTGTCGCACAAAAACAAGGCGGCGTTGGAATTTACAATAAAAATAGAACCGTCGGTGGAAAGGGCGATTGTCCGCCCGCCGCCAATACCAAGCAGATAGAGCGTGCGTCCCGAGTTTAAGCCGCAGACCGGCGCGGCGCTTATGTCGCCGTCAACAGCCAGCGTGTAAACCCCGGCATTAGCTGTTATATAGTTTAACGCCGCCGCGTATGTTTCCCTAGCGCGGTTCTTGTCGAAAGCGGGATCCGGCTCGTCGTCCGCCGTTAAGGCTTCCGGCGCTTTTTTGTACATGCCGGCTTTCAGCGCCTTTGTGGTAAACACGCCGCTATCGTCAGCCGTCATGGCGTTGCCCGCCTTGTCCTTAAAGTCACAGATATTCACCGTACAGATTAAGCCCGGCGCAAGACCGCTGAAGGGTATGGTGTATACTTTTTCCGACGACCATGAGCCGCCCGATAAAGCGGGACGGTCGTTCAACTGGACGGTTCCCGGCGTTGGGTCCATAGCTTCGCTGAAAGTGATTACCACATTGCCGCCCGCCGATATTCCCGCGCCGCTCGGCGTTACACCGGTTACCGTAGGAGGCGTGGTATCAACGCCGCCGCTAGAGCCACCGCCCTTGCCGCCCTTACTGCATCCCGCCAAAAACAGAAAAAAAATAATACTAAAAGCAGATACCGCTGCGAAAATATCATTTTTTATTATCTTCATTATTACCTATTACCCCTATTTTTCTACTTAAAACTTAGCGGCCGACGGGAGTCGAACCCGCGTCACGAGCTTGGGAAGCTAGGGTAATACCGTTATACGACGGCCGCATTTTGGCAATGATCCAGGGCTGAATCGAACAGCCGACCTGCCGCTTAGGAGGCGGCCGCTCTATCCACTGAGCTACTGGACCAACATGCTTAGATTATCATTCACGGGGGGCTATGTCAATTTACCTCAATATTCATACCCACTTGCCATTTACCGTATTTTTCCATTAATATAGGTATTAGAGGTTTACAGTGTTAAAACGATGGCTTTCTCTTCTATTATTACTGGGTTTAAGCATAAGCGCCCTTTTCGGGCAGGAAATAATTACCGCCGAAAAGTATCTGGAAATGGTGTCTGAAACGTACGGCTCTATCAGGGACTACGAGGCGCATATCGTAATACGTACCGGAAACACCGAAATGATCGGAAATTTAAGCCACTTGTCCCCTTCATTTTTACGCATCGACTTTTCAAAACCCGCCGAACAGGCCATCGTCTTTAACGGCGAACTTCTTACTATATACCTGCCCGAATTCAAGGCTGTGTTAAGCCAGAACGTCAACCAAACCAGAAGAGGGACTTCCGGCGCGGGATTTGCGACGGCGCAGGGGCTTAACATGTTAAGGCGCAATTATGTCCCTTCTTTTGTTACGGGGCCTAACCCCGAACCGCTGGAAAACAATTCCAGAGAAAGGGTCGTAAAACTGCGCCTTACGAGGCGTTCAATTTCGGAAGGGTTCAGGGAGATTATCTTAAGCATCAACCCCGATTCAAGATTAATACGGCGGATCGAAGGCAAGACTATCGCGGAAGGAGATCTGCGTTTTGACTTTACAAGCATCAAGGTTAATCAGGGAATTCCCGAACTGCGATTCCTTTATGATTCTCCCGCGTCGGCAAATATGTACAACAATTTCTTATTTAGGGATACCGATTAAGGAGCGGGAATAAGAATGGAATCTCTTGGCGAAAAATTAAAAACCGCCCGAACGGAAAAAGGGCTTGATTTTGATCAAATAAGCCGGGATACAAATATTTCACTTCGTTATCTCGAAGCGCTTGAAGCCGAGAACTTCGCCATATTTCCCGGCGAGCCTTATATAATCGGCTTTCTAAAAAATTACGGCTCGTATCTTGAGCTAGACGTTCAAAAATTAATTTCGCTTTACAGGGCGTTGAAAATTCAGGAACAGCCAATCCCCGTGGAACAGCTTTTACGGCATAAAACAAAACCGCCTAAATTTTTATTGCCCATGCTTATAATTATTGTCGCAGTAGGCGCGGGCGGTTTCGGCATTTATTCATTAATTAAATACACCCAGCAAAAACGCAGGGATAACATACCAGTAGTACGCAAGCCGACCGAATATATGATGGAAGGCAACTTTATGGAGCGGCGTTTTTACAAAAACGATTCGCTCTTGGTTCCCGCCGGAACCGAAATGTACAAATTGGAACTTTCCAATCTGGGGGAAGTTGTAACAATCAGCACCCCGGTAGGCCCCGTGATTCTTGGATTAAGCCAGGACGCCAGCGTAGATCTGAACAACGACGGTATTCCTGAATTGCGCATAACGGTAGCGGAATTCGCCAAAAACAACACCGACATGGGGGCTTTGCTTTATTTTTACATGACGGACGCCGTCGGGTTATACGACTCGGAAGCCAAAACAGAACAGGGGATTCCTTTAATACCAAACACGGGAAGCCCTTCCATTACAACGATAATTCCCGCGTCGCCCAGCGCGTATCCTTTTACCTTGCAGATCAATTTTCAGGGGTACTGCATGTTCCGCTGGGAAATTCTTAACGAGCGCGACCGCAAAGACAAAAACCAGCGCTATTTCCAACGTGCGGAAGACCTAAACATTCAAGCGCAAAACGGCATCCGCATCTGGGTGTCTAACGCGCAGGCCGCGAAGTTCCAAATTATCGGCGGCGGACGCACTTTCCCCGTGGAAGTCGGCGCGGCGGGCGAAGTGGTTGTTTCCGATTTCCGCTGGGTCAGGGACGACGACAGCCGCTACCGGCTGGTTCTTATAAGACTGGAAACAGGCAGTTGATAAACTTTGCGCTATTTTCTTGATCCTTTCGGTTGTGTAAAAAATCAAGTTGACGCGGAAAACATGATGTCCCACCTTAACAAAGCAGGCTGGGAAAACGCTCAAGTCGAAGACG
>NZ_BDHD01000030.1:0-19519 GCF_054786075.1 Treponema sp. R6D11
TTTGGGAGGCATTTCTTCGGGGCAGGATATTGTTTTTAGAGCGGCGTTTAAGCCGACGCCTTCGATCAGTAAGCCGCAAAAAGTTTTAGACAGGAATGGCGGCGTAAAAGAAATAGCGATTAAAGGTCGCCACGATGTTTGCATTGTTCCCAGAGCCGTGCCTGTTGTGGAAGCGATGACAGCACTTGTTTTGGCGGACTTTTTACTTTTATCTCGGTGTGTGAGAGTTTAATTCTACACTTTACAATCTTTCCATTTGAATTTTTAACCACGAACCTCACGAACGAAGAGGGATTAGAGGTTATACTACAAATAAGCGCATTAGACGAAAGCGAAGGTTTAATGGTTTCTGTCCGTTATCTTATCGTATAGTTCCAAGCCAAGCCATCGGACAAAAACCCCTGATCCTTTTAGGTATCTACTACACACATATTTGTAGTTAATATCTTCGCTCTCTAGGTTCGCTGATGTTCGTGTGGTTCGTGGTAAATTTCTTCCCTACCCTTTCCTAATATAAAGCGGTATAGAATCCACTTCTTTGTCGTCAATAAAAATAATAAAATTTATCAGTCCTGGATTCTTAAAATGCAAATTTGAAATGCTGAAAACAAGATGAGAAACAGCGGAAGCGTTTCCCACTCCTTTTACTTCGATGTTTCCGTTGATTGACTCCATGCTCATCTCGCCTTCCAAATCCCGTGTTTCAATTCTAAAAGCATGGTTACCAAATTCATAAAGGTCAAACCGCAGGCGGATAACGACTGAAAGCTGCGGGTGAACACAGGGGAAGTTTTTAGAGATAATCGTGTCGAATGTTCCTACGATAGTAAGTTTTCCGCCGTTTTCCTGAGCGAAATCACAAAATGTAAAAAGTTCTAATTTAATAATACACCTCAACTTGAGTAATAATTAATTCTAGTACATATTTGTAATAGAGACAAGATGTGAAAAAGCATGGGTTTAATCCTTTTCTTCCCTCCTGCTAATAGCGCTATGTTTTTCATCATTTCCCCATAACATCGACATACAGCTCTTCCAGTCTTTTCCGCAAAAACTTTACTGCGTAATGTTTGCGTGAAAGAACAGTATTAACGGGAGTGTTGGTTTTTTCCGCCGTTTCATTTACGGAAAAACCAAGCAATTCGGTCATCTGAAAAACTTCACGCTGCTCTTTTGGCAGATCGGCAAGGGCGGTATGTATTTCTTCAAAAACCAGCGAGCGGAGCATTTCTGTCTCCGGCGTGGATTCTTCGTCGTAAATAATGTCCGCTATCTCGTCAAAAATGTACTCGTCAGCGTCTTCATCGTAAGACGTTGGTAGCGGATCGTCTTTCTTTTTTCTACGATGGTCAATTATTCTGTTGCGTGCGGCTCGGTAAAGCCAAGCCGAAATATTTTCTATCGGGTTAATCAAATTATCAACACGGCTAAACTGATAAAATACGTCCTGTAAAATATCTTCAGCGTCCTCAATTTGGTTCACCTGTCCGCTGATAAAGTTTAACAGCCGCTGTTTGAAATTTAAAAATATTTCCGCTTGTTTCATTTATTCCTCATTTTTAGGGGCTATCCAATAAGTTTGAATTTTACCACGAACCACACGAACCAACACGAACAACGACAAGATATGTACAAAAAGTTCGTGATGTTCGTGTGGTTCGTGGTAGAATTTTTTTCTTGGACACCTCATTTTATCCTATCGGTCTTTTTCACTGCGAGCGAAGAAGTATGTGCCAAGCACAAGGCAAATTATCGTCAAAAAAATAATCGCCGCAAAGTTTACAAACGGATTAAACATCACTACACTATCATACTCGGGATTGCCTCTGTAAACAACAGAGCGTACAAGGTCTAAACAGTATGTCATGGGCATTATCCGATTTAAGACCAGCAACGCACCCGATGAATTATTGATTGGTATAATCGCTCCAGACAAAAACATCTGCGGCATGACAATTAGCATTACGGCAAGATTCGCCGCCTTTTTATTTTTTATTAGCCCTATGATGATCATTGCCAACGCACCGCCCGATAAACACATTAGCGGCGACAGAGCGAGAATCAGGAGAAGTTTGCCGATGGGGAGCGTAATGCCCATTATAAGGGAGACGATAAGAGTGCCAGCCATGCTCATGATAGCGGCAAAACCGCAACCGAGTATTTTGCCAATTACTATTGAATAACGGGATACGGGCGAAACCAGCATTTCTTGGTTAAAGTCGATGTCATGATCGTCAATAAGGGAAGTCATGCCCATTGTGGTCATCATAAAAAGCATGTTGATTAACATTCCCACCAGCATAAATTGCCCGAATTGGAAACCAAGTCCGCCTGCCATATTTTGCATTAAATTGCCGCCTATCATTCCCATTAAAACAATGGGCATAGCAAGGCTCATAATCGCCGTGGCGGGAGACCTGAAAAATATCGTTATTTCACGGGACATAACTGTTAAAATACTGTTTAACTCCCTGAACAGCCGTGATTTTTTTCGCTTTAATTCGC
Organism: Treponema sp. R6D11; assembly: GCF_054786075.1. NCBI lineage: Bacteria > Pseudomonadati > Spirochaetota > Spirochaetia > Treponematales > Treponemataceae > Treponema > Treponema sp. R6D11. The sequence goes on from NZ_BDHD01000030.1 coordinate 2,506, forward strand.
TCTCGCTCATTTTACACCTTCCTTTTTAGTTAAAAATTCTATATATGCGTCTTCTAGCGAAGGCTCGTGTATTTTTAATATTGTCAATTTTGTTTTTATCCGTGAAATAATTTCCTGTGCTGAATCTTTGTAGGAAACAGCGAAATGTCCGTTTAACGTAAAAGGCAATCCAAGAGACGACAATTCATTTGTCAACGCAGTTCTGTCATCTGCGTCCAAAATAAGTTCTTGCTTCATTAAATTTTGTTTTAATACCTGCGGCGGACAGCAAGAGGCGATTTTGCCGTTGTTGATAAGACATACTGTATCGACATTTTCGGCTTCGTCAATATAGTGCGTTGTAAGAAAAACAGTTGTCCCATAACGGTTGCGTGTTTCGTTAATGTATTCCCACAATCCACGGCGGCTTACCGCATCCAACCCTTGAGTCGGCTCGTCAAGGAAAAGCACATCTGGCGTATGGATAAGACTGCGGATAATTTCCAGTTTACGCTGCATACCGCCCGAAAGTTTTTTAATTGGCTTAAAAAGAGCGTCCTGTATTCCGACAATTTCAGCAAGCTCCATTACCCTTTTTCGGTATGCCGACGGCATAAGTTTGAAAGAAGGGCGGTATCCGCACATTCCGTACAGGCAGGCGTGAAAACGGATATTCTGCTCCGCCGTCAACTGCGGGTCAAGGCTTGGATGCTGAAAGATGATCCCGATTTTCTCCCTAACCTTCCTTGCCTCTTTATCAATATCGAACCCGCCTATTTTTACCTCTCCTGAAGTCTTGGAAAGCGTCGTTGTCAGAATGGAAATTGTCGTGGTCTTCCCTGCTCCATTCGCTCCAAGGAAAGCGAAGAACTCACCTTTCCCGACGGAAAAACTGATGTCGTCTACCGCCGGTTTCTGTGTTCCCTTGTACCGCTTGGTCAGGTTCTGTACGGTGATAACCTGATTACTCATTTTTATCGTCCTTCTTGTTTTCTTCATCATCAAAGAAACCGTTAAAACGTGAAAAGCCTCTTTGGAACTTGAAAAAATATTTTTCTTTTTCCATGAACTCTTTGCGTTCTTCTTCGCTCATATTCATCCATTTTTCACGAAGTTTGTTCCCGTGATGAAACATTCGCGGGTCTCCCCTTCCCCTGTGTCTGCCGTGTCCCCAGCCGCCTATGTCGCCGAAAAGTATCCGAGCCAACAGCATTAAGCCGACCGCCTGCCAGTAACTTAGAGTAGGCAAATTGAAAAGTTGTGGCAAAAGAGCGTTCCACAACAGCATTGCCACAGCGCCGAATACGGCAATAGCCGCCAACATTGAAAGAAAACCTGTAAATCGAAATTTGAAAATGTTTCTCATATATACTCCTTACTATTACAGACGAATTAGACTTAAAAATATTTTATACTTTTTAAAAAAATTACATAAAAAATTGGCTTTTCATTGTCCGCGTTATCATTTGTTCTTATATTAAATTTATATCGAATTCAGGAGGTAATATTATGTCAAGAACAATACAACCCCGTTCATGGGCTTCATTAAGTAACGCAGGCGAAGATTTAAACAAAAACAAACCTGAAACAGAGAACAATAGGACTATTGTGCTATCATTAATTGACAGTTTGAATAATCTGTACGAAAAATTAACCAGACTGGATAATGTGATGAGAAAAATAAGCACAGAGCAGAAATTATATCCGAGCAACATAAATGAATTTAATGAGATACTCGAAAATCACGACCAGTAATTATTAGTATGTTTTTGTCGTTTTCGCGGGTGTATTCTACTTTGTCCATAACTTGTTTGACTATGTACAAGCCAAGCCCGCCTATTTCACGTTCTTTTAAAGGTTTATTCAAATCGGGATCGGGGTACTCTGTGGGATTGAAAGGTTTGCCGTTATCTTCAAATATTATTTTAAAACTATCTTTTGTAGAAACAGCGATATTAACTTTTCCACCTTCATTGCCGTATGCGTATGTAGCTATATTGGTAAATATTTCTTCAACCGCCATTTCAATCTTATTTTGAATTTCAGCCTCATAATCGGTTTTCTTTAATTCAGCGGTTATAAAGTTGATCACTCTGTTCAGATTTTTTAACTCAGCGTTAACTGATATTTGCCTTTTAGTTTGATTGTCCTCGTTTATGCGCAGGGCAAGCATAGCAATGTCGTCAGACTGTTCCGCTCCGGCAGTGAAATTATCTACCTCGTCTTTAATATTATATATTAAATCATTAGGAAAAGAAGAACGGTATTTATTAAGAGCGTCTTTTAATCTGTCATCGCCAAATAACTCTTTGCCTGAATTCATGGCTTCCGTAACGCCATCGGTGTAAAAAAATAAAGTATCGCCTTTTTCTAAAATAATTTCCTCTTCTTTGTATTCCGTATCATTCATTATTGCAAGAACAAGCTGAGGTTTTGTATTTATATATTCAAAAAAACCGTCTTTCTTTTTTAAAAGCGGCGGATTATGTCCGGCGTTTACAAAAGTAAACTTACCTGTTTTTATGTTATATATGCCGAAAATTGCTGTTACAAATATACACGCCTCATTATTTTCACACAGTCTTTTATTTACAATTTCAAGAGCCTCTTTTGGGCTTTTATCGTAAGAAATATTATTAATAAGAGTTTTTGTCCTTACCATGAATAAAGATGCCGGTATTCCCTTTCCTGAAACATCGGCAATAACTACCGCAAGATTATCATTATCAATTAAAAAGAAATCGTATAAATCTCCGCCTACTTCTTTTGCGGCTACCATATCGGCAAATATGTCAAATTCTTCTCTTTGCTGAAATTCCATAAAATCATTTTTAAGAAAACTTAACTGTATTTCTTTTGCTATGGAAAGTTCCGTAGTTATACGTTTTTTCTCTTCACGTTCATGGACATTTTCATCAATAGATTTTTTCAAGTCGCTTGTCATTTTGTTAAATGTTCCGGCAAGCTGTCCGATTTCATCTTTTGACTTTATATCTATCTTCACGTCCAAATTTCCAAGTTCAATCTGAGCTACGTTCTTTGTCAGACGTTTTATCGGGTTGTTTATAAATTTGGAAATAAGGAAAAATACAAAGACAAGGATTAACACAAATGATATTTCCATTATTGTCGAAAAAATAATATTTTGCCTTGTCATAAGGGTAAACATTTCGTTTTCAGGTATTTGGACGGATAACAGCCAGCCGTTATTCAGGTAACAGCCAAAGCGCCTGTATTTTTTATTCTTATATGTAAAATGCTCTGAATTAATATCCCAGGGTATGCTTTTTAACGAGTCTCCGGTAAAACTGCCTGTAAATACGCTTGAAATAATATAATCTTTATCGGGGATATAAAGCAAAACAAAACTGTTTTGAGTAGGGTTAATATTTATTAGTTTTTTTATAATATCATTAATTTCCCAATCAATTGTTGTTATGCCGATTAATTTGTCATTGACAAATATTCCCGCTCCTGTTGTTGTAAGTAAACTTAAAGCGCCCGTATCGTCAACGTATGGTTTTGTCCAAACAACCTGATTAGGAGCGGTAACTCCTTCCAGTATCTCTCGATACCAACCCCTGTTATGATAATCATATTCATTCATTAAAAAACTATTGTCTATTTTAGCTTTATTTGTTTTTTTGTCCAAATAAGCGTAATGAGCTGATCGCAATTTATTTTGCTTAAAGGCATAAGGTTCAAACCAAAAACCGCCCCCTATAGCCGTCTCAAAACTGTCTAAACCTTCCAGTACAAAATTTTCACCGAATTTTTCCGATTGTTCTTCATAGCAAATTTTTCCGCCTATCGCATAGGATACGGCGCTTCTTTCCATTGCCGCGATAATTTTATTTACTTTCTCGGCTTCAATATCGATTGTTTTTTGGAAAATTTCAACGCGAAGACTCCTGTAATTTGCCGTTGTTTTTGTTGAATACAAAATATAAGATGAGCCTATTACCGCCATAAAAGCAAAAACGATAACGATTATTTTTGTTCTGATTGAATTAAACACAATAATTAATTTGTTATAAGCATTTCTTGAAGGGCAACCATACCCAAAACATTTTTTACGATTTCAGACGGATGTTCAATTTTAAAAGAGCCGCCTTCTTCTGAAAGTTTCTTATAAATTTTTAAGATTATCCTTATTCCGATAGAACTAAGATATTGAACATGAAACATACTAAGAATTATATTCTTCTGCCCTTCTTCTATGGCGGTTTCAAGTTTCTCAAGGAAAAGATCAGCGCTGTTGGAATCGATACGACCTTTTACAGAAATCTTGCATACCCCGTCTTTAATATTTTGGGTAATTTCAAGGTTTTCATCTGTCATAGTTTTCTCCAAAATTTCAGTATTTTTTATTATATTATTATAAATGAATTAAAACAGATTGACAAGTTTACATCTTGACAAAAACGCAAGTTTTCTTCAAATTAAAGTAAATCTCATGGTGGATGTAGCTCAGCGGTAGAGTCCCAGATTGTGGATCTGGTCGTCGCGGGTTCAAACCCCGTCATCCACCCATAGGTCATCCACCTTCAGGCGCCTGTAGCTCACCTGGATAGAGTACCAGACTTCGAATCTGGTGGTAGCCTGTTCGAGTCAGGCCGGGCGCGAATTAACTTCCCTTGCGGACAAAGGCGTCTTTGTACCCTATGCTTTTGAACCTTGAAAGAACCGCGGCGCTCTCGCCCTGATTCAACGGTCCTATTAAAATGCGGTAAATGTTATCCGTCCCTTTAAACACTACGGGAGCGTAACCGCGATCTATTTGTTTTAATGTATTTTCCACAAGATCCGCCGACATAGCGGCAACCTGTACATAGTATTTTCCGCGATCAAGCCTGTCTATCGTATTCACGGACAAGTTTCTGTCCGGCACTGGAGTCCTATTTACATTTGCCGTAGTATTTACCGAGTTTGCGGGCTTTTCAGGCGTCGCTACCACGATACCTGGGATAATATCATTGGGATCAATTCCGTAAACATTTGAGGGCGGCGGATTCGGCGAGCTTTCCACAGGGTAAAGCGTTTTAGCAACTTCAACCTTTTCCTGCCATGGAGATACGTCTTTTACAACTTCGTTACGCGGAGCTTCTGTTATAAATACCGGAACATCTTTTACAACTTCTTTAAGGGGAGCTTCCGTAGTTTCCCATGTGCTATCGGGATTATAGTCAGGCACTTCTTTTGCCACTTCAACGGGCGGTCTTTCATTAATTTTAGGAGACACGTCTTTTTCAATATCTCTTTGCGTAAATTCAGTGCTATCGTATTCAGGTTCTCTGGAACTAGTCGCTATTCTTTCATTCGATTCAGGCAGATACCCTGGAACGTCCACAATTTGCAATCTGCTGCTTCCGCCCCATTCAGGTTCGTCAACAATGTAGCCGGGAAGTAAGGGAGACTTAGGCTCTTCTGGCGTTTTGGCAACTTCAGGCGTTTTGTAAGTATCATCTTTGTAAACCTGTTCTACAAGTTTTTCCTCGGTAATAACATTTCCAGAGTCATATTCCGGATTTCCGTCTTTCATACTTTGTGTGAAACGCATATAAGCCATAGGATCGGTGGGCTGTATCATTCTTAGTCTGCTTACGGAGCCGTCCCTCATACCGATTAATTCCCCCGCCTGCCGTGAAACAACAGCAAGAAGACCGGGACCTGTTAAAGTATTGGAAACAATTACGCGGGTGCTTTTTCCGGTTTCAAGGTTTGTAATATCCACTACAGTATTTCTTGGATACGCGTTTGTAGCGATATAATAACCGGTTGTCGGCAATTCTCCGTTTGGCGCGATTGCCGCAGACCCTTCCCAGGGAGACGCGCCAATAAACAATAAGACAGACGCGATAACAATAAATGCAAAAATAAACCTTTTTTTCATTACCTATTCTCCTATGTAGGGAACAAACCCTCTTGCAATTGATTTCATATTGCTAAAATCATCTCGTAATGGAACTTGTTTTTGCCGTATTTTACTTTCAAACACTTTTTCTTTTTTGGTAACCTTGTAAATGTAAAATGAGACTTCTTCAGGGACAGGCTGACCTATCTTATAATCCAGTAAAACAATCAGCATATAATCAATTCCGCAGACGCTAGCCTCTTTAAAATCGACAACCTGTAAAATATCGGACGGACTTTTTTCAAGGCGCATAATAGGAGCGTTGCTGATTATGTATCCGGCGTCAAAGAAAACGTCCATAAACGCGGTCTCCCATAACTCAGACGCCTTTTTGTCGGCTTCTTCGTTTATGCCTGCTTCAACTACATAAAATGAAACAGTAGCCGCGCCAACGCTGAATGTAAGTAAAATTCCTGTAATTACAACAAGAACAACACGTTTGAACATTAGTCCTCCATTTCAAATATCGGCACTCTTTTCAAAACACAAAATAGTATTCATACTAAATATGATGAATTATTACGCTATACAGGTAAAAACCCGCTCCGAGGATAAATTCATCAAACTTTTTAGAACCCGCCACCCTGAAGTTACCCTGCCTATTCATTTCCCCAAAAGGCTTCTGGAAATCAGAAAAGCCGGTAAGAAAAAACCCTATACTCCGCCTGTTTTCCCAGGGTATTTGTTCATAGAGGCGGCAAATGACGATGAAATCCGCGCTTTTCAGTGGGAATTCAGGCGAACTGAAGGGTTTTACAGGTTTTTAAAGTCAAACCTCGACATTACCCCTCTTGCGGATAGGGACTTGGAACTTGTACTTCACTTTATAAACGGAGGTCAAATAGCCGGGCGTTCCAAAGTTTACTTTAACGAAAACTCCCGTATAGTCGTTGTAGAAGGTCCTTTAATAGGGCTTGAGGGAAGAATAATAAAGGTCGATAAAAGAAAAGGGAGGGCAAAAATTAAGCTCGACCTTTATAATGATTCATTTTCTATCGACTTGGCTTTTGAGGTAATAGGGTCGCTGGAAAAATGATAAGGGGAGATAATGGAAAAGTCAAAACGTCTGTACATTATCGGGGCGGGATTTGCCGGGCGTACCCTTGCAAGCGAAATAACATCAAAGGCAATTTTTGGCGAAGTAGTCGCGTTCCTGGACGATGATCCTGAAAAAATAGGCAAGAAAGTCGATGGTATTCCAGTACTTGGTCCAATCCGCGACGTAGCTCTTTTATTAAAAACTAACCCGGCTGACGAAGCCATAATAGCCATTCCAAGCGCAAGCAAAGAATACTTAAAAGAACTCTACGATATTCTTAAAAAAGCCAACTTTCAAAAAATAAGAATCCTTCCCGGAATCTCCCAAATTGTCGAAGGGGACGCGCACTTTATCCAGACGCGCTCCATAGATTTACAGGACTTGCTTGGACGCAACCCCGTAACCATTAAACTTAAACAGAGCCTTTCCTATGTACGCGGAAAACGTGTTTTAGTTACAGGAGCCGGCGGCTCTATCGGCAGTGAATTATGCCGCCAGTTGCTGTCGGGCGGAGTCTCAAGGCTGTACCTTTTGGGACACGGCGAAAACTCAATCTACCTGATAGACAAAGAACTGCGGCTTTTACAGGACGAAGGGGTCGGAGAAAAAGCGGCAATTGTTCCTGTAATTGGGGACTTAAAAGACACAGATTTTGTTGATTATATTTTAAGCCATTTAAAAGCCGACGCTATTTTCCACACGGCGGCATACAAGCACGTCCCCATGATGGAGGAAAACCCCGTCGCCGCAATAGAGAACAATGTTCTTGGAACTGAGAACCTAATTAATTCCGCCGTGAAACACGGCGTGAAACACTTCGTACATATTTCGACAGATAAGGCGGTTGATCCCGTTTCCGTTTACGGAGCGTCAAAACGTATCTGCGAACAGCTAGTTCTTTCCGCAAGCACCAGATCTGGGAAAAGCGGCACTAACTTTGTGGTCGTCCGCTTTGGAAACGTACTCGGCTCACGCGGCTCAATAGTGCCGCTTTTCCAGCAACAGATAGAAAAAGGCGGACCTGTAACCGTAACCCACCCCGACGCAAGACGCTTTTTTATGACCATAAGCGAAGCCTGCTCTCTGGTTTTAAAGACAGGCGGCGTGGGCGAAAACGGCTGTTTGTACCTGTTAGACATGGGAGAGCCTGTGCGCATACGCGATTTAGCGGAGCAATTAATACGCTTCCACGGCTATGAACCGGATACCGAAATAAAGATTGAATATATAGGCTTGCGTCCCGGCGAAAGACTTGATGAAGAATTAATCAGCAAAGACGAAGAACAAACGGAAACCGAGTACGACCGCATTTTAAAAGTAACCAAAAAAATCCAATTTGTCATAGACACCAAAAAATTGGTAGATGATTTACGCCCTATTTGCAAATTTGATCCCGCTAACCCGAATGTCTACCGCAGTATAGAGACTTTACGCGCCGTACTTGATAATTACGGTATGCTGGACAGCAATAAACAGATTAAGAATTTTCACCAAAAATTAAATGAACCGGCGCGAATGGCAAAAGAAACGGCGTAAACCTATCATTGTAATTTTGTCAAAATGCGAATAAAATAACCCAATGGAATCTCTCACCTTTCTGGAAGATATATACCCTCCCAATGTGCTGTATGCGATAACAATAAGGTCGCCTATGGCAAAGGGGAATTTTAAAAACATCTATGTTCCAGAACTTCCCGAAAACTATACTCTTATTACCGCAAAAAACATACCCGGCGAAAACAGGCTTGAAGGCACTAATATACCCATTCTTGCGGATAAAACCTTAAATTATATAGGCGAGCCTGTAGCGATAATACTGGGCGCGGATAAAACAAAATTGGAAGAAATCTCCGCAAGGTGCGAAATACTTGCCGACGAAGAAGACGCGGTTTTTGTTTGCAATAATTCAGACGAGCCTATTTTAACGCGGGAAATTAACACAGGAGACACTCTTGAATCGTTTCAAGAAACAGGAAAGATAGTTACCGGAAGTTATAAAACCGGCATTCAAGAGCATTGGTATGCTGAGCCTATAGGCGCAATTTCATGGATAAACAAAGAAAAAGAAATAAAAAGGTTAAAAAACGTGAAACATGATCCTGTCATTATAAGAACCGCTACGCAATGGCCATATCATGTAAAAAGATCCGTAGCGCGCGCGTTAAATATTGACTTGTCTTATGTCGCGGTAGAACCTACCGCCCTTAACCTTCATATGGACGGAAAGCTGTGGTATCCGTCGCTTATAGCATGCCATGCCGCTCTTGGAACCCATATTACAAAAAAGGCTGTCCGACTTATCTTAACCAGAGAGGAAGATTTTCTTTATACCCCAAAACGCTTTAGCGCGAACATCAATATAGCGTCTGCAATTAACGATAACGGCAATACAAATGCCGCAAATATTGATATTTCCGTTAACCTTGGAGCTTATGAAGTTAACGGAAATGAAATTCTAGATCAGGTTTGTCTTGGAGTCATAGGTTTATACAATTTCCCGAATTTATCGTTAAAAGCAAGGGCATATTGCACCAATATCCCGCCGCAGGGAGCTTTTTCCGGCTTTGGACTTGCTCAGGGAATTTTTGCGATGGAACGCCATGTTTCGCTGATAGCTGATATGGCGAATCAAGATCCGGCGGAATTAAGAGAAAACAATATAGATCCCCAAATAATGCAATCCCAGACAAAACAAAAAAACAATATCCACAGTAAAAAACTTATTAGCTCGACAATAAAAACGAGCGATTATAACCACAAATGGGCTTCTTATGAATTACTTCGCAAAAGCCGTAAGGGTAAAAAACAGGAAAAAGGGGAAAATCCAAGGGGTATTGGTATTGCCGTTGGATTCCAAGGAAACGGGCTTCTCTACACGGGCGAAGATAACGGCTCATACAGCGTAGAAGTTACATTAACAAAAGAAGGGGTTCTGGAAATAAAAACAAGCATTACAAGCATGGAAGATTATACAAAAATTTGGGGGAAAGTCGCGTTGGAAACAATGTCCATAGAACCTGATATGGTTCGTATTATCGCTTCCAACGCGCCCGATTGCGGACCTTCATGCGCGTCCAGAAATATTACCGCCGTAACAAAACTTGTAGAAAAGTGCTGTCTCTCTATCCGCAAACAGCGTTTCCACGACCCCCTTCCCATTACAGTCCGCCGTTCAATAAAACCGCAAAATGGGACTCTTTTGGGCGGACGATTTATGCCTCCCGAAGGAAAAAATTTCGACATAAACAGTTTTTCAAAATTGGGACTTGCCTGCGCCGTTGTCGAAGTATCAATCGATCTTGTCGAGTGTATACCGGTTATACGCGGCATCTGGCTTGGAATTGACGGCGGAAAATTAATTTCGGAACACAGAGCAAAAAGAAACCTTACCCGCGCGGCGGTTCAGGCGTTAGGGTGGGCATATACGGAAAATATCGAGTATGTAGACGGCATTATTCCCTCAGATCAATACAATAATTTTACAATCTTTTCTCCTGTGGAAATTCCTCCTATTCATATTGATTTCTTTTCGGAAGATACAACTGAACCAAAAGGGGTAAGCGATCTTCCTTTTACATGTATACCTGCCGCGTTTTTACAAGCTGTTTCACAAGCGATGGATCACAGTTTTAAAACAATCCCGTTAAAAAGAAAAGACATTTGGGAAATTTTACGCGCAAGAAATCTTGATACAGACGCACAGGGGGCAAAATGACGATTAATTTTATTTTAAACGGACTAGATGTTGTTTTTAACGCCGAACCTGGAGTAAGGCTGATCGATATTCTGCGCGGCAGTTTTGGCTTATTCGGTTCAAAGCCCGGATGCCTTTCCGGACAATGCGGCGCTTGTACTGTTATTTTTAACGGACAAGTAAGCCCCGCCTGTTTAATTCCGGCTTTTAAAATAGAAGGTTCGGAGGTAATAACCATAGAGGGCTTTTCACAAACAATTGAGTATCAGGAAATTATGAACGCGTTTGCGCAGGAACATCTTGGAAATTGCGGTTATTGCGAAGCTGGAAAAGTTTTATGTACGGAAGCTCTTCTTGATCATATACCCAACCCTACCAAAGAAGAAATTTTAGTGGGTTTTTCCGGAATAAAATGCAGATGTACCAACGCGGAAAGACTTGTAAAAGTTGTAAATAATATTGCCACAGCTAGACAAAAGAGGTTGTATGAAAGCGCCACTTAATCAGGTTATTATTCCTAATTCTTTTCAGGAGTTATTTTCCGCGTGGAACCGCTTCCCTGACGCTGTTTTGTGCGCGGGAGGCACTAACCTTATCAGCAAACAGGATAAAAATATATTGTACCTTCCTCCTGTATTTCTCTCTCTTGATAAAATTCAAGAACTGCAAAAAATAACAAGAACGGAACAGTACCTCGAAATAGGCTCTATGGTAAAACTAAACAGACTTATAAAACTCGGTAAAATAGTGCCAGAAGTCTTATGTTTATGCTTAAAAAAAATTGCCGGAGTCCAATTAAGAAACATCGCGACAATCGGGGGGAATATATGCGGATCTTCACGCTGGCACGATTTATCCGCGCCCCTTATCGCCCTTGACGCCCAATACGAATTTCGCAGCGCATCTAACGCTACCAGATGGGTTTCCGCAGCGCGTTTCCATTCGGAAGAAAACACAATACTTGAAAAACAGGAATTACTTACAAGAATAAGACTGCCATTGCATCAATGGGATTACACAATATACAAAAAGTTCTACTGCGAGGATTATTTTAACAGCAATTCGCTTGTTTTTCTTGCCATAACGCAAAAAAATATACTGTCTGATATTAGAGTAATTTACAAAGGGAACGCAATCTATCGAAATAAAGACGCTGAAGATATTCTGAAAGGGAAATATTTGCCTCTTAACCGGAAAACATCACATGACTTTGTTATAAGTTGGCTGGAATACCTTACCGGAAAGCCGGAAATAGGCGAATTTTCAAAATATTCCCTCTTAAACAGCATAGAAGAGCACGTTTTTAACTTATCCGAGTAAAAAAAACCTCTAAAATGCCTTGAAATACCCCTATTTTTATGCTATATTATGATAAATTCGGTGTTTATTTTGAGCGTGTTTCGTCCGCCAATTTTACGCGCCGTCCGTATTGACTTGTTAAAAAAATTACATGCCTTTAGGTAAAGTAAACATAAAAAACAGTCAAACAGGCGTATTTTCTCTTATTTTTTTTTCCGATTTTTTCGGAAAGGTTAATCATTTGCAATTTACTTTTAACGAATTTCAAACATACATAGAAATAAGCCGAGAATTTCCGGCAATTAACAGTATTTCTAATAAACTTGGTCTGCAAGCCGACAACCCCTCCTTTAAACCTTTAATCATCGCCGATGAAAACACTTCCTACATCGCCGCCGAAATATCTGGCGGCAAAGATTACCCTTGCGTTTTTCTTAAAAGCGGCGAAGAAAATAAAAACTGGCAGTCAGTAGAAACAATACTTGCCGTCGCTAACAAAGCAGGATTAGGCAGAGACGGAATTTTTATCGCCGTAGGCGGCGGAGTTATCGGCGACCTTGCCGGTTTTGCCGCTTCTATTTATATGCGCGGCTGTAAGTTCGTGCTTGTATCCACTACTCTGCTCGGCATGGTCGATGCTTCGGTAGGCGGCAAAACAGGTTTTGATCTTTTTGGCATAAAAAACCTTATAGGCAGTTTTTATCCCGCGCAAAGCGTATACATTCCGTTAAACGCTCTTTCCACGCTGCCGCAGGCGGAAATTAAAAGCGGCATGGCGGAACTAATAAAAACCGCCGTCCTTTGCGGCGATGACTTTCTTGAGCAGCTAACGCCGTTAGCGGAAAATTTTAACGATTTAAAAAAAGTTTTGGAAGACGGCTCATTGCAAAAGTGCGTGGAAAAAGCGGTTTCTTACAAAGGCGACATAGTTAGCGAAGATTTCCGCGAGTCTGGAAAACGAATGTTGTTAAATCTGGGGCATACTTTTGGGCATGCGCTGGAAAGCGCGGCGGGATTAGGAAATATTACTCACGGAGAAGCCGTCGCATGGGGCATTGTGCGCGCCTGCGAGCTTGGAACAGCGTTAAAAATTACGCCGCGCGAAAGAGCGGAAAAAATTAAAAAGCTGATTTTATCGTTTGGGTACGAATGCTCCTGCCCTCACCCCGTAGCGCATAACAAAGAATTGCTGTTAAACGCTATGAAAAGCGATAAAAAGAAAAAAAGCGGCAACTTGACGTTTATAGTCCCTGACGCCCAAAGCGCTCGCGCTATAGCGCTTAAAACGGAAGATACGCAAATTTTAGACAAAATATTACAGGGCGGATTTAACATTTGAATTTTAGAAAAATAATATTATTCTTTATTTTATTTACAGTTTGTTTTGTAGCTTTTTCCCAAGAAAAAAACGGCAAAAAAGAAGAAGAAATAGTACTTGATGAAGTATTACAAAATAACATTTACACGGAACAGTCAATCTTTATAATAAATTCTTTTAATTATAACGTAAAAGGCAGATCTCTTCCTTTTTTATTAAACACAAAAACTGAATTAAAAAAAGGCGAAGAAATAACAGGAAAAACACATTTTGCCAAATTTTTAAGAGATAAAAGACAGCTTCTTATAAATGAAAGAGTATTAAAAGACAACGTCAGAATAGAATACACAATAGGCGAAAAAACAGAAGACGGTAAATATCCCGTAGATTTAGAAATATATGTTGAGGATACGTTTAATATAATTGCACTTCCGTATCCTAAATACGATTCAAATTACGGACTTTCATTTACAATTAAAGCCCGTGATTATAATTTTTTAGGCTCAATGCAGCCGTTTAGGGTTGATTTAGGTTATAAAAAAGATCAAGATGATCGCACTTATTTCTCATTAATGCTGGATTCAGGTATACCGTTTAATGCATTTGGGTTTAACTGGTTTTTTGATTTTGACAATTATTTTTATTACCGCCCTGAGTTATCAAAACCTTTTTATTACAAAAACAGATCTGCGTTATCTGTCGATATTCCAATAAAACGCACGACTCTTAACTTGTGGTTTGCTGAATCATATATTTGGAATGATGAAATTTCAGATGATTACAAAGATACTTATGGAGATGTTCAGAAGGGAGCATATATGTCAAGTAATCCTGAAATTTCATGGAAAATACCGCTTGGTCTTGAAGTGGGCGACTACGGAGAATTGACTTATAATCCAAGTGTAAGCGCCATTATTAATCATGAATTGTTCCACACGCTACCTTATTTTTTAAAAGGACCATATTTATATTTTGATCATTCTCTTTCGTTTGGTCGTATAGACTGGATTGGAAATTTTCGTAAGGGCATATCTGTAAGTTTAAGTAATGCTTACAGTTATGATGTTTATTATGCAAAAACCGATGTTGATGATCCATGGGGGTATTCATACAGAATCATAACAAAAGGGCATTTTATTATTGTTGACGATTTATTAGGATTTTCCGCCCGTTTGTCGCACAAGCATTGGATAAAATCATACGATGATTACGCAGGAGACTTATTACGCGGTGTTTTTGATAATAACGTAACCGCTGAATATATATTAGCGTTAAATCTTGATATAGACGTAAGGGCGGTAAGAATAAAACCTTACGAGTGGTTTCCCGATATTAGACTTATGCGTATATTAGGATTTGACGTACATTTAAATCCTATTTTTGACGTTGCATGGTATAAACCTCCTTATAAAGACGCATCGGCAGATCGTAAATATTTTATTTTTGGCTCAGGATTTGAAATGATAATTTACCCTCATAGATTCCGCAGCATGTACTTGCGCATATCAGTCGGCTGGGATGTTTCCGATATAGCTAAAAAAACTCCCATGGAAATTTTCTTAGGCATGGAATTATTTTATTAAGGAATGATAAAATGAATAACGAAGAAAACTGGTCGTTAATAATAAAACCAAAACGAAGATTATTGGAAATCCCAATCCGTGAAATAATCCGTTACAGGGATTTAATTTTTCTTTTTGTTAAGCGCGATTTTACAACCCAGTATAAGCAAACAATTTTGGGACCTTTGTGGTTTGTAATAAGTCCGTTCTTTTCCACAGTAATTTATACTTTTATATTCGGACGTCTTGCAAATATAGGAACTGACGGCATACCTCACACTCTTTTTTATTTTTCCGGCACGATTCTTTGGAATTTTTTCTCGAATTGTTTTAACGAATCATGCAATGTGTTTATAAATAACGCCGGTATTTTTGGTAAAGTATATTTCCCCCGCCTTGTAGTACCGATAAATTTTGTACTAAGTAACTGCATAAAATCATTTATTCAATTTTTAATGCTGGTAATTTTATTTGTTTATTTTATTTTTACAGGAACATCTGTCAAAGCGTCATGGTTTATGATTTTATTTCCGCTTATATTTATTTGGTTAGCCGCCATCGCCGTTGGTGCAGGAATTATAATTTCATCAATAACAACAAAATACCGCGATTTAAGAAACATGGTAGGTTTTGCGTTAAACCTTGGAATGTACGCTACCCCCGTAGTCTACCCTATTTCCGAAATACCGGATAAATTCCGCTGGATAGCTTATGCGAACCCTGTATCCGCCCCCATAGAACTATTCCGCAAATGGTTCTTCGGCGTTTCATCTGTAGATACAAATATGATTTTTATCAGTCTTGGAGCTACCGCCTTTCTTGTTTTTATCGGTCTAATTCTGTTTAACCAGAACGAGCAAAATTTTATTGATGTTATTTAAATTATGCGCATAACAGAATAGGAAAGATATGTCTAACACAGCAATAAAAGTTGAACATCTCTCTAAAATGTACCGTCTGGGTGAAATAAACAACGGCACTTTATGGCAGGATATTCAAACATGGGCGGCGATAAAACTAAAAAAAGAAGACCCACATTCCAAAATAGGCGAAAATAAATACTCAGGAGACAAAGATCATTTTTGGGCGTTAAAAGACATCAGTTTTGACGTAAAACAAGGAGACCGACTTGGAATTATAGGCAAAAACGGCGCAGGTAAAAGCACTCTTTTAAAAATACTCTCACGAATCACTACTCCAACTGAGGGCATAATAAAAATAAAAGGAAAAATAGCAAGCCTTTTGGAAGTAGGTACAGGGTTTCATCAAGAATTAACCGGAAGAGATAATATATACATAAATGGCGCAATTCTTGGAATGAAAAAACGCCGAATAGATGAAAAATTAGATGAAATTATTTATTTTAGTGGAATTGAAAAACATATTGACACGCCTGTTAAACGCTACTCCAGTGGAATGTATGTGCGGCTTGCCTTTGCGGTAGCGGCTCACCTTGACAGCGATATTTTAATTGCCGATGAAGTTCTTGCGGTTGGGGACGCAGAGTTTCAAAAAAAAGCATTGGGGAAGATGCAAGATTTGAGTACTAGCGAAGGGCGGACTGTGCTGTTTGTTAGTCATAATATGGGTGCGGTAAAGGAATTATGCTTTAACGGTCTTTTAATAGACAATGGAAAATTTTCTGCTTATTCAGATCTACAAACAACTATTAATTCATATTATAAGGCAATAAATCAAAAATCATTTAATGATTTGAAATGGTATAAACCTAATTATAATAAAACTGATATTCAATTATTATCTTTTGAAAAAAATCCAAATTTTAATGATGGAAACGAGTTAACATTTAATCTTTTTGAAGATATTTCATTTCGCATAAAATTTATTAATGGTTCAACCCCCTTAATAGTTGAAACTCCTTTATCAATATCCGGAATTGATGGCAATGGGGTATTAACAGCTGTTACCAATGCAAATAATCAAGTTTCATTAAAAGAAAATACTATGTATTTTATCGATTATAAAATAGAAAATAGATTTTTACCGGGAAAATACCGCGTTCATTTTGGAATAAATTACAAAAATGACACAATATTATGGGCAACAGATATAGCTATTTTTGAAATAATAAACCCTGAAAAAAAAGAAATTCCCGGAGCCGGTTCATTTTTTATAAACAGTAATATTTCCTTAAAAGAGACTAATATATGAATATTATTATTTATGGTTTTCACGATCAATGTTATAT
>NZ_BDHD01000031.1:0-19353 GCF_054786075.1 Treponema sp. R6D11
GGTCATTACAGCATTAATTTCTCTTGTTTTAGACAGTTTAAATTCTCATTTTCTTACAGGAAAAAAAGTGTTTTCGCTTATGCGAAAATAAAGGTTTTTTATATATCGCAATAAAGGAGTGTGTTATGAAATTTAGTAAAAAATTAATGATTATTGTCTTGGCAATGATAATCGGGTTTTCAATAACTAACTGTAAAGAGCCAGATGACGGTGGTGGCGGGGGGGAGGAAGTAGCGGTGCTTCAGGTGTAAAAAATGTTGCCGTTACCCTTAATGATGTACAAGCCAACGGCGATCAAGAAAGTACTACTACGCAGCTGATCTTTGTATTTAGCGATGTGATTAGCGGACTTTCCGCCGATGATATCGAATTGAACAGTGGAGAAGAAACAATAAATAAAGGAACGCTCAGCGGCGATAATCCGTATTACCTGCCTATCAGCGGCTTTACTTCGAGCATAAACTTGACAATTACGGTAGCAAAAAAGGGTTATGATATCAATTCAAGTACAGTATTTATTTATTACGTTGCCCCTCCTATTCCTATCAGTCTAAATAGCGTAATAGCTAACGGTTCTCCAACGGAGACTACCACACAATTGACTCTAACCTTTGACAATGAGATTACCGGGCTTTCTGCCTATGACATCGAATTGAGCGGCGTAAACGGTATAACAATAGGAAATCTTAGCGGCAATAATCCTTATTACCTGCTTATCAGCGGTTTAAGGCGTATAGAGTTATTTTGCTTTTTATTGAATATCTTTTCGATCATGTGATTAATATATCATAATTAATAAAAGAATACAATAAAAAGTTTTAAAATTTTTATATAAAATTTAACTACCTGCGACGACGCGATAACAAAATAAGGCGCAGTAAGCTGGCAATTGCGGTAAGAGCTGAAGCAATATATGTTAAAGCCGCGGCTGTTAAAACTTTTTTAACGCCATTTAGTTCTTTTTCTGTTAACACGTTATTTGCGCGTAAAACAACTATTGCCCTTCTGGAAGCGTTTATTTCTACCGGCAGGGTAATAACATAAAAAAGCACGGCTCCGCCGAAAAGCAGAATTCCAATCCTGAACAACAGGTCAGAAATGCCAGAATAAGACGAACTGGGAGGAATAGCAAGTCCAATTATCGCAAGCCATGGACCTATTCTTGAGCCGATATTAGCCACAGGCACAAGCGTACTTCTTAACGCAAGAGGACTCCAGTGTACCGCGTGCTGAATAGCGTGTCCGGCTTCATGCGCGGCGACTCCTACTGCGGCGATTGACGTTGAGCCGAATACAGGTTGAGAAAGCCGTAATACTTTTTCCATGGGGGAATAATGATCGGTAAGAGAGCCTGCAATACGCTCAACTTTTACATCTCTGATATTATTTGACTTTAACAAAAGAGACGCCGCGTCAACGCCTGTAATTGCCCGCGAAGACGGTATTTTTGAATACTTTGCAAAAGTCGATTTAACCATAACCTGCGCCCAAACCGATAAAATCAGAGTAGGCACTACTAACAATAAATAGTATTGATCAAAAAACATATTAAACATATTAACTCCTATCAGCAGGCGGACTGCGCCTCACTGTATATTCAAGTTTTACGGGTCCCGGATTTTCACTGTCCCTTGCCGCGCGGAAAAGCATTTCTTTTTGAACGCGGAAAGGTTTTTCCCCTGCGGAAGGCGAAAGCAATGTCCATTTGCCTTCGTTGTTCAAAACAGAAGCCTGACAATTATCGCGGAAATAATCGTTAAGTATATCATACAATTCCGCATGGAGTTTTTCATCTTGAATGGGGAATAAAATCTCCACGCGATGATCAAGGTTGCGCGTCATCAAGTCGGCGCTAGCGCAGTAAATTTCGTCCGCGCCTCCGTTGGAGAAGTAATAAATTCTTGAGTGTTCTAGATAATGATCTATGACACTGATTACCCGAATGTTGTCAGAAACACCGACTATGCCGGGAACTAACGTGCAAATACCTCGGACACACAAAGAAATTTTTACGCCCGCTTCCGATGCTTTGTAAAGCGCTTTTATAATATCGACATCGGTAAGAGAATTCATTTTTGCCATTATTTTTGACGGATACTTTTGTCTTGCCCTATTCGCTTCTCTTTCGATAAGCTCCAAAAAACGGCGTTTAAGAGCGATTGGCGCGATTGTAAGCTTTGTCATTGTTTGTACGATTGAATAACCTGTCAGCATGTTAAAAATAAGTCCCGCGTCATAGGCAATATCCTCGCGGCAGGTAAAGAGGCAAATATCCTCGTAATATTTTGCGGTTCTGTCGTTATAATTTCCAGTAGAAAGATGCACATAACGCTTTACGCGATCATTCTCTCTTCGCAGAACCATCGAAATTTTAGAATGCACTTTTAAATGCGAAAGTCCGTACACGACGATAACTCCCGCTTTTTCCAATCTGTTCGCCCATGAAATATTCCGCTCCTCGTCAAACCGCGCTTTAAGTTCAACCACCGCCGTTACATGCTTGCCGTTCAATGCAGCCTGCTCTAACGCGCGAACCACCGGAGAAAAAGCGGAAGACCCCGAATGAAGCCCAATTCCCGGAATAGCGCCGCCCGTCCTGTAAAGCGCGGTTCTTATCGAAATAACCTGCGGGTCTACCGCGGCTTCCTGAAAAAATCTTACCACAGGATCAAAAGACTGATACGGCAAATGTAGCATAACATCGCCCTGACTTATTTGATCCCATATCAATGTGTCCTCGTTAAAAACCAAAGGCTTATGAATTTTCCACGGCTTTTCAGTTAAGTCTTCCAAACTTGCCACACCGGACAATTCCATAAAATCAACAAGGTTAATTGGTCCGTCAACTTCATACAAAAAATCATTATCAAGTGAAAAACGTTTTGCAAGCTCTTCTTTTAACATGACACTTCCAGAAGAATAAACCATTCTGATACAATCCGATCTTCCCCTGCCTTCCAGAGCTTCCACCATCGCCGAAACAAAATCTTCGTCTCTCTGTTCGTCAACAGAAAAATCAGAGTCCCTGTTAATTTTAAACAACATGGATTCTTTTATTTTGAAGCCGGGGAAAAGATAAGTGCCCCATGTGACAATTACATCTTCAAGTAAAGCAAGTTGAAACTTTTCTTTTTCTCCGTCGGTACGCTCCGCCTCAAAACTTGGCAACCAGACAAGTCTGTCTAAAACACCGGGGAGAGGTATAATTACTTTTAATTCTTTTGGAGCGGAGGCAGTTTCGCCATCTAAACCCGATGGCGGATTCGGGTTTTCAGGTTCAAGCAGAAAAACGACGTTTAACAAGCGGCTTTCGATAAAAGGCATTGGTTTGTCGTCTTCCAAACGCAGGGGAGTTAAAACAGGATATATATGAGTTAAAAAAAACGAGTTTAAAAAATCAAGTTGTGGAACTGTCCATAAATCGGGACGCAAAAGCGACAAACCGTTTTTCGCAAGTTCGGGAAATATTTCGTTACGCAAACATTCGTACTGTCTGTTCATAATGTCATGGACTTTTTGAGAAATCGCTTTTAGCTGCTGATCTGGATTTAAGCCCGAAGGATCAACCGCCCTGCCCGCTTCCGTTTTTTGCAGACGCTTTAACGCCGCCACCCTAACCATAAAAAACTCGTCAAAATTAGTAGATACTATAGAAAGAAACCTTAATCTTTCAAGTAGGGGCGTTTCCTTGCGAAGCCCCTCTTTCATTACACGTTCATTAAAGTCCACCCATGAAAGATCGCGGCTAATGTATGGGAAATCAAGCTTGTTATATTCAATTTTGTCCATTTATTAAATTATAGTGTATTTACAGGTTTTTAACACGTTCTCATTGAGCGTTTTAAGGAACTTTGTTCAATGCATTAGCGTCAAAAAGGGCAAGCATTTTGCTATTACCAAAAATTGTGGCGTATTTTCTTGCGCTAACGCCAAGAGCGTCTTTAATGTCGGGGTCAGCTCCGGCTTTGACCAATATTTCAACAAGTTCCTCATCTCCTGAACCTACAACGATAACCAGCGCTGTCTGTCCGTCCTTGCTCTGAATATTCACGTCCGCTCCGGCTTTAACAAGGGTTTTTATCATATCTTTATTTCTTTCACTAGCGCTGTCAATAAGAGCGGTAGAACCCCTGTCTTCGGAAATAAGATTTACTTGAGCGCCAGAACGGAGTAGAAGCTCAAGGGTACTTAATTGCCTGTTTCTGGCGGAAATACAAAGTAATGGTATTCCTTTTTTGTCTTTTGTATCGGGTGAAAAACCGGCTGATAAAAAGAGAGAAACTTCCTCCGCTTTTCCTTCGGCAACACACTGGGTAAGAGCGTCGTCTGTTATGGGAACACCCTTGTCAAGCAAAGCTTGTCTTGCTTTATTTGTTCCTAATGCGGCTTCATTTTTTTTGAAAGTTTCGTATTCGTCTGAGAGATACTCATGTAATTTATCTTCAGTATCAAAAAATTTAAAGCAAAAGGCATATACCTCAGGAATGTTTTCGATAGCTTTTCCCCCAAATACAAGAATAGGAAGATGCGAACCGCAAAAAAATCCCGCAAGAAAATCTATCCACCCAGGTCCAAGCGCCGAAAGAACCACAACGTGGGTGAAATTTTCGATTACTTTTCGCCCTTCATCTTTGGTTTTAATAAGAAGCGTTTCCGAAAAAACACCTGTTTTTTCAAGGAAAGACACAAGTTGTGAGGACCTTTCCTTTTCTTCTTCCAGACAAATAAGAAAGACTTTCATTTTTTTCCTCTTACATCTTAAATTCGCTGCCTAAATAAACTTTTCTAACCATCTCGTTATTCAAAATTACGTCTTTATCCCCTCTTGCAAAAATATTCCCGTCAGCTATGATAAACGCTTCGTTGGTTATTTCCAGTGTATCACGAACATTGTGATCTGTGATAAGAATACCGATGCCTTTTTTGGCAAGTTGGCGGATAATTTGCTTTATTTCATAAACGGCGATTGGGTCGATACCGGCGAAAGGTTCGTCTAACAGCAGAAATTTTGGCTCTGTAGCAAGAGCGCGGGCTATTTCCGTGCGGCGTCTCTCTCCGCCTGAAAGAGTGTACCCTAATTGCGTGCGTATGCGCCCGATTCCGAACTCGTCTAAAAGACTTTCTAATTTTTCTTTTTTTGCGTCATCGTCAATGTCCTGACGGCTTTCTAAAATTGCCCAGATATTTTGTTCAACAGTAAGTTTGCGGAAAATTGACGCTTCCTGCGGAAGATAAGCGATGCCCATTCTTGCTCGGCGGTACATCGGCATTTGAGTAATATCAATATCGTCCATTGTCACATAACCCATTGTAGGCTGATAAAAACCGACAATCATATAGAAAATTGTAGTCTTACCCGCTCCATTGGGACCAAGAAGCCCTGCTACCTCGCCGTTTTTCATTGTAAAATTAACGCCTTTTACAACCAGTTTTTTCCCAAAACTTTTAAATAAATTTGAAACGCCTAGCGTATACTCCTGCGGTATCGGCGGTGGAGCTTTTTCTCTTGTAACTTCGATGATGTTGGATTGAATTTCTATTTCATTGTCGGCATTGTATTTTGCTAACGCCGCTGTCGTTATTACAGCTAAAATATCAGGCGGAATTTCTGTTTTCGGGATATTCTCCTTGGTAAAAGCATTGTTATATGACATAAGATTAATTCATTATTGTTCCTGAAACAGTTCCTTCCATGATAACGTCATCCGTGTCTAAATCTACACGGATTTTATCCGCACGGAATTCATCGTTCTTTTTGAATACTACGGGGAAGCCAGAAAGATCGAGTAATTTTTCGTTGCGGTGATAAATTGCGTATTCAGAACGACAAACCATTTCGTCTTTGAATAAACGCACAGATATTTGAAAAACAGCTATTTCATTTTTATCGTCATATTCAAGAAAACGCCCTCTTGCTACAATTTCGTTTTCCCTGTCCTCTAAAGACGAGTTGCCTTCCAATCGAGCTATTTTTAATTTGCGGTCGTAACGGAGTTTATCCGTAAGAAATAAAATATTTTTGTCTTCTTCGTGTCCCCACACATTGCCTGTGCATACAATAAATTGATTGTCTTTTCCCTGTATTTCTATTCTGTCGGCTTTTAACAAAAGATTGTCGGAACGAACTTCAGCGTTCCCTATCAAAATTGTCGTTTCTTTGCCAAGCGCTTTTGAGCCTGACATTTTGTCTGCCCTAAAAGAAAATTTGTCGGCGTAAATATTTTTAACGCTGAGTAACAAAAAAATTATTAAACACAAACTGCGTAAACATACATTTTTGTGAAGATTTATTTTTGATATTTTACGGTTATTCATCATTAATTGTTTCCTGTTCTTCGCTTTCATCATCTTCTTGAACGTAAGAGCCGCCTACATCGCCTGAAAATTCAAATGAACGACTGCGAGCGTTAGCTGTAAGCCCCGTACCTGTAAAATGTGTGCCATTCTCGCGGTAAACATCAACCTCGTCTTCCTCTCCTGTTGAAAGTATATGCGTCTCATCTTTCCATTCAAGCTGATTTGTCTCGATGATAATATCTTCGGATTCAACTTCAAGCCTTACGCCATTCATCATTGTAATATCGCCCGAATTAATATCCACCGAAGCGTTTCCCGCTCCTCCCTGCGTGTTCACTTCATGCCCTTTGTCGCCGTATTGTTCAAATGTAAAATTTTCCAGTTTCATTACGCCTTGTTTCTCGTAACGTTCCGCACGTTCCGCCTGAACTTTGGCTATCGGGTCTGCCGATCTTACTCGTATATACTCTACATTTAACATAACCAAGTCGGGCAATTCTCTTTCAGTCGGCTCTAATTCCCCATAATCAAAAGTACATGATAGCGTTATGAGAAAAAATAAAATGCAGAGCGTCCCATGTACGGGATTTATTTTCCTTTTCATTTATTCTTTTTAACCGCCGCTATAAAATCTCTGAACAGCGGAGCCGCCGCCGTAGGCTTAGATTTAAATTCAGGGTGGAATTGAACGGCGACACCCCACGGGTGATCTGTCCATTCAACACATTCAACCAGAGAGCCGTCGGAATTAAAAGCTGCAAGTTTAAGCCCCGTCTTTGTCATTTCTTCGCGGTACTGGTTGGTAAATTCATAGCGGTGGCGGTGGCGTTCCATTATTCGCTTTTCGCCATAAGCCGCTAAAATATGTGTGCCATTTTCGTTTACTGTTTCCATTGCGCCAAGACGCATTGTTCCGCCGTAATTTTTTACATTAACCTGTTCTTCAAGAAGACTAACAACAGGGTGTTTCGAGTCGCGGTTAAATTCGGTTGAATCGGCATCAGCCCAATTCAGAACATTGCGTCCCCAGTCGATTATCATTATGTGCATGCCAAGACAAATCCCTAAGTACGGCACTTTGTTTGTTCTTGCCCAAGCCGCCGCTTTTACCATGCCGCCGATTCCCCTCTCACCAAAACCGCCGGGAACCAAAATGCCGTCAACTTGAAACATACAGTTTTTGGCGGATTCGCCTTTTCCTAAAATTGCGTTTGTGTTTTCAGTTTCCTCAAGTTTAGACGAGTCGATTTTTACCAGTTCCACTTCTACGCCACATTCAAGGCTTGCGTGGAATAACGCTTCGTATAACGATGTATAAGTGTCGTGTAACTCCATATATTTTCCGACAACACCGATACGCACTTTTCCCTTGCGGGCTGAAAAACGCTCCATTACGGAATGCCACGGGCGCATATCGGCATGACGGCTTTCAACGCCCATCTTGCGAAGAATAACCTGATCAAGTTTTTGATCAAAAAAGACCATCGGTATTTGATAAATTGTCGTATCAATGTCGGGCGAAGTAAAAACAGCGTCGGGATCAACATTGGTAAACAGGGCGATTTTCCGCCGTGTCGGTTCTTCAAGCATTACGGGTGCGCGGCAGATTAAAATGTCGGGTTGAATTCCCATTTCCTGCATCGACTTTACAGAGTGTTGTGTCGGCTTTGTTTTTAATTCGCCGCTTGCGACTTCGGGAATTAATGTTAGGTGAACTGAAATAGCGTCATTCTTGCTCTGCTCATGGATAATTTGACGAGCCGCTTCCAAAAACGGAATGGACTCGATGTCTCCGACAGTTCCGCCGATTTCTACGATGACGACATCGGTGTCGTTTTCTTCTTTTGAGACCGCCAAAATGCGGCTTTTTATTTCATCGGTGATGTGGGGGATAACTTGAACGCATCTGCCCAGATACTGCCCTTCTCTTTCTTTGCGGATTACAGCTTCGTAAACTTGTCCTGTGGTTATTGAATTTGCCTTGCTCAATCGTCCTTTGGTAAAACGGGCATAGTTGCCCAAATCAAGATCTGTTTCCGCTCCGTCGTCGGTAACGTAGACCTCGCCGTGCTGGTAGGGGCTCATAGTTCCCGCATCTACGTTGATATAGGGGTCGCATTTGACCATACGGACATTAAGCCCCCTGCTTTCCAGCAGAGCCCCTATTGAAGAAGCGGCAACACCCTTGCCTAAACTGGAACAAACGCCGCCCGAGACGAAAATAAACTTGTTCATGTAATACAATTATCGCGGATTTTTAAGGGAGATTCAAGTGGAAAAACGAGCCTAATCTTATGGTTTTTGATAATATATTTGACATTTTGCCGAGAATTTCCGTATTATGTAAGGGGGTTTTATAATGAAAAGTTTCAGGATTTATTTGATATTTATAGTCATATTGTCAATTTGCGGGTGCGGATCAAATCCGCAGTCAAATGGGGGAACGGCTCCCAAGGCAAGGTATTTGTATCCTAAGGATTATATGGCTGATCCCGCCGCCCATGTTTTTAACGGCAAAGTGTATATTTATCCTTCCCACGATTGGAGAAGCGGTATAACGTCGAATGGTCATGGCGAAGCTTTTCAAATGAAAGACTATCATGTGTTCTCTATGGACGATGTGGAAAACGGAGAAGTTACAGCTCATGGTAAAATTTTAGATCTTAAAGATATTCCCTGGGCAGAAAGCCAATTATGGGATAATGATGTCGCGTTTAAAAACGGCAAGTATTATATGTATTTTCCGGCAAGGGATAAATACGGCGCTTTTCGCATAGGCGTGGCAATAGCTGATCGCCCCGAAGGACCTTTTATCCCTGAAAGCGAGCCAATCAAAGGAAGCTACAGCATCGACCCTTGCGCTTTTGAAGACAACGGCGTGTATTATTTGTACTTTGGCGGATCGGGAAGCTCGCCTGCCGGTTTATCGTCTTCTCTGGCGCGTGTCGTGAGATTAAGCGATGATATGTTGCAATTTGCCGAAGAGCCAAGACCTGTTGTAATTTTAGACAAGAAAGGCAAACCCGCCGGAGGTTACGACAACCAATTTTTTGAAGCCTCATGGATGCATAAATACAATGGAAAATATTATTTTTCCTATTCTACGGGCAATTCGCATCTTTTGTGTTATGCGATAGGCGATAACCCTTACGGACCATTTACATATCAGGGAATTATTTTAACACCCGTAGTAGGCTGGACTACACATCATTCAATAGTCGAATTCAATGGAAAGTGGTGGTTATTTTTCCACGACAGCCGTCCTTCCGGTGACGTAACATGGCTTAGAAGCATGAAGGTAATTGAATTAAGATACAACGAAGACGGAACGATTCAAACGATTAAAGGCGGCGGCTCTTGGTGATAAAAGAGATATGGAGCGGTTATAATGAGTTTATTGAACAAGAAGGACTTTACAGGGAAAGCGGCGGCTATGTTTATGACTTATACAAGATTGAGCGCGAGCATAGGCGGCTTGTGCAGTTGGAACAGTAGGGGAATAAACTCCCTATTATAGCGTATACATTTTTGCTTATAGTACTTAGTAATTTGGGTGTCACACGCATATTGCTCCTTCCCAGACAATTTAATATACTATAGTTTATTTTTGATTGGAAGGGGATGCAAGTATTTCTACAATTTTATATATTTTACAAAAAATTTCTGCGCCTTTCTCAAATTTAGTATGTTTTTCGCTGGCATTATCAATAGCTTTACATGCTGCCACCGCAATTTTTTTTACTAAATCAACTTGCAGTGAGCGATGTTCCCCAATTTTGCACCATGTGGCAAAATGATCGCAGTTATTAAGAAACAGGTCGTAGGTGTGTTCACCTAAACGTGAACATGCCCGGCTAATGGTTTCTTCAGGCGGGAGGCATTTTTCAGGCGGAAATTCAATTACAAGGAAAGGGGAACAGTTTGCAAATTCTGCAAGGGTTGACCTATGGATAACCGCGTCTTCCTTCATCTTGGAGCCGTTTAGCGGCGCAAAGTGAATAACGGAATCATCTCCTTCGTATATACCGCAATGACATGGTAATCGGATTGCCCAAACCACATCGCCTTTATTCGGAGTTTTTAAAGTAATACGTTCAATTTTCATTATACTTACTCTTGTAAAGACAAATTAGTTTGGGCATTTTATGTTTTATTTCCTTACTGCGACTGAATAATCAAAGTGATGCCTGAGTTAATATAAACAGATCCTGGCACAAAACCAGATCCGTTCCAACCACCTCCGCGGAAACCGTTAGCCCAATTTGCGGTAGTATCTGTACCAGAAACACTGAAGAGTGTACCGGTAAATGGGGTATATCCTGTAGTTTCACTAGGTACTTTAACCGTAATAGTTCTAGCTGTTGATAAATCTGTGCCAAATATTTTTGTACCAAGAGTAGGTGCGACAGTACCCATTGTAACATTTACAATTTTAGGACAGATAATGAAAGCTTCATCACCGATACTTGTTACAAGTGGAAGATTTACATTTTGTAATTCAGAGCACCAATAAAATGCTTTTGAACCGATAGTTGTTGCTTTTGGAAAATTTAAGTCTTGAATACCACACCTATCAAATATATGGTAATTCGATAACATCACAGATATAGAATTTACATTATAGGTGTAAATATGTCAACCATAAATTAACAAAAAAACACTATTTTTAGAATAAATTACCCATTATTTCCTTTATCTTGTTATCTATGATGATATTTGTTAAACTATGGTGATGACTGTAAATGAGCGGTTAGCCTACGCCAGAAAGCAATTGCACATGACCCAAGCCCAATTTTCCGAAAAAATATGCGTTACTACCGGTTTTTTAGGTTCTATGGAAATTGGCGACCGAAAAGTCAACTCCCGCATGATCAAGCTCATCAACCTAACCACAGGGATAAGTTCAAAATGGTTGGAAACAGGAAAAGGGGAAATGTTCGCAAGCGAGCCGGATCAGGAAATTGAGGAAATCGTCAACCTTTACCGCCAGTTAAACCCCTTCTTTAAGGGCTATTTCAAGCGGCAGTTACTGGAAATTATTAATTACGAAAATAGTACCAGAGAGGGAAAAGAATAATTGATTTTTATTTTACTTGCCAAACCCTATTTAATAGGGTATATTATAATGTAGCTATATGACTCGTGAATTTGTAATAATGCCGGAGTTTGATCGCCAATGGCAAAGAATGGGTTTGGGCGATAATGAACTACGTCAACTGCAAGAAACCCTGTTGAAAAATCCAAAAGCTGGGAAAGTAATTCAGGGAACAAAAAAACTGCGTAAAATACGCATTGCTTTTGAGAGGCAGGGAAAAAGCGGAAGCGGCAGAGTTGCTTATGTGGATTTTGCTTTTTATGAGGCAATTTATCTCATAACCGCATATCCAAAAAAAGAGAAAGACAATCTTTCTAAAGCCGAACGAAACGAAATCGCCAAAATAATTATCCGACTGGAAGAAGGATTGAAAGAACAGGAGAATAAAAGATGATCGTTTTCAAAAGTATTATGCAAGGTTTAACCGAAGCCGCAGATTACCAACAAGGTAAAATCCATGCCCGAAAAACCAAATTGACTATAAAACCAGTAACTGCTTTCAATACTAATGATATTAAACGGATACGACAAAAAACAGGATTAAGCCAAGTAGTATTTGCCGGGTCGCTTGGTGTTTCTCCAAAAACAGTGGAAGCGTGGGAAAATGGTCGCAACAAGCCGGAAGGAGCTTCTCGCCGATTACTTGAAATTGTAAGAGATGATCCAGGGTTTTTAAAGCGGTTTCAAGCAGAAGCACGTTAATTATTTAATTGATAAAACGTAGATAAGAAAATAAAAAATATTTCCCTACATCTCCCCCAACACAACCGCCAATTTCGCTTCCTCTCCGTCAGATAGTTCGCCGGGAAGGATAAGCGGAAAGGACGGGGTGGGGGGGAATAAAAATCCCGCTTCCAAAAATTTTTGGAATAGAGTTGACCAGTTTTCTGTTTCCGCTTTTTCTTTCAACTCAAGATAAATGCCGTGTCGTTGCAGGAGGTTGTTTTTTAATATTTTTTCGATGCGTTGGAATTTAGGGGTTGCTCTATTTGGGGCGGCAAGAAGGTCGTGGATTCCACGAGTTGCGGTTGCAAGCAGGACAGGGGGAAGAATGTCGCTCGGTGGCAGATTTGCAAGTTGGGTTTCAGTTTCGGCGGCTACTACGCACAAGCCTATCGGCAGTCCGTTACGCCAGAGTTGAATGCCGGGGAGTACGGGGATAAGAATAGGGGCGTTATCTGTTACCGCAAATGGGTTTGTGGGGTTGGTAAAAGGTCGCCACAGTTTGGCGTTTCCGTTGTTGAAAAGTACGGACAATTCCTGAGGTGGAGCGGCGTAGAGGCGGAAAAGTCTATTTGGGAAAATTTTGGATAGGGCTTTTAAGTAACGAGCTTCGGTGAAGTGGGGGAAGGGCGAATATAAGCCTCGGCTTGCGGTGTTTTTTAGTTCGCGTAAAATGTTTGGCGGAGTATGACCCAAGACTGCCGCTCCGCCGTTTAGCCAAAGATCGACTAAACGTTTTCCATTGGACAAATAAAGACGGAAGCCCCTCGCTCGCAGAACATTCGGGAGTTTTCTTAATAAATCGAAATCGTCTTTTATTTCCATATTATCTATTTTAACAATCATCTCCAATTTTTTCATAGGACCTGCCCTGATACTCGCTTAAAAATATCTTGTCCTGTCCTGAATCGAAACGAACATGGACGACGGGTCCGTCCTCGCTGTCCTTTACTCCCACGACAGCGCCGTAGCCGTGATCTTCGTGAAACAGGCGTTGCCCTTTTCGCCAGCCTGCACGTTCTTCAAGTTCAGCGTTTGCTTTGCTTTTTGCGCTACTTTTTGCGCTACTTTTTGCGCTACTTTTTGCGCTACTTTTTGCGCTATTGCCTAATCCGCTTGCGTGCAGACTTTGCGGATTAAGCGGATTAAAGTTTCTGCCGATGAATGATCTTCTGCCTGCATAGTGCAGCGTGTCGGCGTTTTGTGTCGGCGTAAGCTCTTTTATTTGCAGACAGCTTCTGTCAATCTCACGCAAAAATAGCGATGGTTGTGCAGGAGCGGTTCTTCCGTACATTCGCCGTTCTGCACAGGTTGTCAAATATAACTCGTCCATGGCACGAGTAGCTCCAACATAAAAAAGCCGACGTTCTTCTTCAAGCTCATCGCCTTTTTTGTCTTCTCTTGGAAAAATGCCCTGCTCAAGCCCTGTCATTATTACACGCTTAAATTCCAAACCTTTGGTATTGTGAAAAGTAATAAGCGTTACGGCGTTTTGCAAGTCGCCCGATTTATTTGCGTTTGCATTATCTTCCATTGAGCGGTCAAGTTCGATGTCTTCCAAAAATTCGAGCAAACCTTCACGGGTGTTTGGATATTCACCGGCGGCGTTTACAAGTTCCAGTAAATTGCCTGTTTTTGAAATGCCTGCTATCTCGTCTTGCGTTTTATGATACTCGGCAATGCCTGAATCGTTAATTATTTTTGTAACAAGAAGCGAAAGATTATCGCCGGAAGCAAGATCGCTATCTTGCTCATCTTCAAATGTGTGTACAGACTGAGCCAATAAATTTTTTGAGTCTTCAATAATCTTGATAAACTCATTCAAACCTTTGCGGGCTTTTGCGGAACAGTCCATTGCACGGCTCGCTTCGAGCAAGTTGCCGTTGTGTTCGCTGGAAGCTTCAGTCAGCTTGTCAACTGTTGCCGCACCTACGCCTCTTGTGGGTTTGTTTACTATGCGACGAAAAGCGACTTCATCACGAGGATTTACAAGAAAAGCCAAAAGTGCGAGAGAGTCTTTTATTTCTTCACGTTCATAAAATCTTAATGAGCCGACAACTCGGTAGGGGATACTCTTTCGCAGAAAAACAGTTTCAAAGCCTGCTGATTGTGCGTTGGTGCGATAAAGGATAGCCCAATCCGACCACGCTGTTTCTTTCTTTTTTACGGAGGCGGTGATTTTATCCGCACAAAAAGACGCTTCCTCGTTTTGATCATGAAGATAGACAAGCACAGGTACAGGTCCGTCTCCTTTTTCGGCACGGAGAGTTTTTCCCAAGCGTCCGTGATTGTAATCGACAACTGAGGACGCTACTTTCAAAATAGAAGATGTCGAGCGGTAATTTTGCTCAAGGCGGATAATGTCCGCACCAGAAAATTTGTCGGGGAACTCAAGAATATTTTTTACTTCCGCACCTCGGAAGCGGTAAATGGATTGGTCGTCATCGCCGACCACGCAAACATAAGTGTCAGTGCCGCACAATTCTTTTAACAGCCTGAACTGTGCCACATTTGCGTCCTGATACTCGTCTACCATGATTACCCGAAACCGCTCATGGAAACGCCTAGCCACTTCCGGTTGACTGCGAAGAATCTCTACAGGTTTTTTTATCAAGTCGCCAAAATCGACATTGCCTATCTGCGTCATGCGGTCTTCATATCGCTTGTAAATGTCTCGGAACTTTTTGTTGTGATCGATAATCGCAAGCTCTGGATCATCGGGAGAGAGAAAATAATCTTTCGCTCTGGAAATATTGTGAGCGTAATGTTTCACATCGGCTTTGGGAATGTTTTCCAAAACAGAGGAGAGAAGGGAAACGACATCATCGTCATCATAAATGGTAAACCCCGAATCAAGACCGATAAGGCTTCCGTTACGCCGCAAGAACCACGCTCCAAAAGAATGAAAAGTCCGCAACATTGCGTCCCCGGCTCGCTCGTCAATCTGCCTCGCACGTTCCGCCATTTCTCTTGCCGCTTTGTTTGTAAATGTTACCGCCAAAATGGAACGAGGGTCCATTCCCTGCTCCCTAATTAGCCACGCTATCTTTGTAGTGATTACCCTTGTTTTACCCGACCCCGCTCCTGCCAGTATCAGCAGAGGACCTCCCATGTGCAAAACAGCTCGGCGTTGTTCGTCGTTGAGTGGTTCAAGATATGAAGGATAATCCGCAGAACGCATTTGCTAATTGTAACAGAAACGGGGGTAGGTGTCAGGCGGATTTTACCGAGTTTTTGTTTTACATTTCTTTTTTAAAGAAAATGACATATTTTTCATTTATTGCTCTTGTAGGATAATCATTTTCGTCTCGACTGGAAAAATCAGGTTCGTTATAATCACGAGTATAAACAATGCCGCCTTTATAAAAATAAAGTCTATCTTCTTTATAACCGGCTCCTTCGCCAAAAATCCAATAAAAAATCCGTTCATCATCTGTTTCAATAAAATTTTTAGGTTGAAGATTAATTCGGCTCGCTCCACTAAACAAAACCGTTAAACATTTCAATTCTTTATTATACACAATTTGGAGAGCGTCATTTTGCATATAAAATAAACTTTGGTTTCTGTCAGATTCTATTATTTTGCATGAATCAAAGTCATAATATCCTGTGAAAGTTTCTAAATAATCGCTTGTTAACTTACGGACATTATCCTTTATAGGATCGTCAAGATTACCGGCAAAGGTGTAGGGTATTTCGTATTCAAAAGGACCTCGCCATGTTTGTTCAGGAGCATTTTCTAAATATAATATTTGAATTTTTTCGTTTTCTGTTTCTAATTTTGTGCGGTTATGCGCAAAAGTTTTACCATTAAATTGCAGTAAAATTTCTTTTCTTGTAACTATTTCTCCTTTTACTAAATCAATTTCTCTGATATATACATTTTTATCTTTAACGGACAATACTAGGATTTCCGGTGAACGTCCGTTTGCGAATTGCTTTTCTGATTGTTGAATATAATACCCTTGTACTGGTATTATAGCTTCAATTTCTGGAACATTTTCTATACCTGATTCTTGATACCATGGAGGACCACCGATAGCGGAAGCATTTCTATATGCAAAATCCACCGCGATTTCTGCCGCGACAGTATCATTTTTCATTTTTTCTTCAAATATGTCTTTATCTATCCATTTTTGTTCTTTTCTTGGTTTATAGATAGGAGTTTCTTCCGCCATACTCTGTTCGGAAATATTGTCTTCTTTACCTGCGTTATTATCGCTCTTTTTACATGAAAAAAGCAGAATAATTATTAAAATGGGCAGAAAATATTTTCTTAGTTTTATCATGTATTTAAGATAATATTTTTTTATTTCTATGGCAAGTATTTTGTGTAAATTATATTTAATAACAGACACAACTAAACACAAACCTCTAAATCAAACCCTCTTCGCGCAATAACTTTGCACTTTACAAAAACTCCCAACTGCGGATTTACTTCGCTTGCCTTGCTTTTTACGATAACCGCCGCACCGTCAATGTCGGGGGCTTGGCAGTAGGTCCGTCCAAGTAAAAAACTTTCTGCGTCTTCACCGCCCGCTTTGGTGTTCGCTTCAATACGCTCCTCAATTAACACTTCCAAAATTTCACCTACAAAGCGATCCATGTTTTTTTCGGTAATAGGGATTTGCCGCTCTTCAATTATTTGTTTTCTCTCTTTTGCGGTTTTGGCTGAAACACGCCCCTTCATTGAGTACGCCGCTGTTCCTTCCTCTCTTGAATACACAAAACAACCGAGCCAGTCTAAATTGGCTTTTTGCTGAAAATCCAGTAACTGCGCAAAGTCTTCCTCTGTTTCATTGGGAAAGCCCAACAGAAAAGTAGAGCGTATAACAGCATTTGGTAGTCTTGCACGAATGGTTTTGAGTAACGCAAGATATTCTTTTGCGTTGCCATGACGATTCATGGCGATAAGTATTTTTGTCGAAGCGTGCTGAAAAGGAATGTCAAAGTAGGGAAGAAAACGAGAATCTTTTTCCATAAGATCGAGGATTTTAAGAGGGAAATGGTCGGGGTGAATGTATAACAGACGTACCCAAAAATGCCCTTTAAGTGAAGAAATCGCCTCAAGCAGTTCAGGCAATTTTGCGGTGGTGTCTGCGTTTGCAGTGTCCGTCCCAAAAGAGCCAATGTCCTGCCCGATGATACAAAGTTCCCTAATGCCGCGATTCAACAGCGAGTTACATTCTTCCAAAATGTCGGGAATTGTTCGGCTGACAAGTCCGCCTCGAATAAGTGGAATCGCACAAAAAGAACAGCGGTTGTTGCACCCTTCGCTTATTTTTACATAAGCCGAACCAGGAAGAGATAAAAGCGGACGCTCTCCCGTTGGTGTAATAGCGTTATGTGATATATTAGCTGTTTTTTCCTCGTCTACAAGATTTGCCGCCGTTTGGGTAATTTGCGCAAGGTTGTCCATCCCAAAAAACCCGTCGGCTTCCGGCATACTTTCGGCAAGTTCTTTCGCATAACGTTGGGCAAGGCAGCCTGCAAGAAGTATTTTTTTACTTGGATAAAGTTTACGCCACTCAAGAACGGCGTTAATCGACTCTTTTTTTGCACTTTCTATAAATCCGCAGGAATTGACAATAATTAAATCAGCGTCTTCCGCTTCGAGAGCGTTTTCCCACCCTGCTTTGTTAAGGTGGGACATCATATTTTCAGCGTCAACTTGATTTTTTACGCAACCGAAAGGATCAAGAAAATAGCGCATTTTTTACGGAACCGAATTAGGTTTCAAGCTTTATCAGCACAAGGCGGTATCGGTTTTCTTCGTCTCTAACCCAGCGAATATCCGCTACGACAACTTCGCCCGCAGAGCCGATTTCCAAAGGCACTGTACGCCCTCCGCCGATTACCTGAAGTTTTGCGGTCTGGGCGTTAGACACCCAAATGCGAATACCATTTTGAGCTTGAATATCAAGTACCTCTGATCTTTGGTAATAACGCTGGGTAGCCCCCTTGCGATCTCTCTCGTTAAGTATTTCCCAACGGAACATGCAATACCCTTGGAAATTTCCCTGTAAAGTAAAAGGATACGCCGCCGCGGAAGCGGGAAAAATAGTGGAACTTGCGGCGCTTACAGTATTAACTGTGTGGGTAATGTTTTGTTCTATCTCCGCACCTGTGTAAACGGCGGCGTCCATCAAGTAAAAATGGAGTAACGCTCCCATGTCGGCGTTGTTCTTGGCAAAGTCCGCTACC
Organism: Treponema sp. R6D11; assembly: GCF_054786075.1. NCBI lineage: Bacteria > Pseudomonadati > Spirochaetota > Spirochaetia > Treponematales > Treponemataceae > Treponema > Treponema sp. R6D11. Next base: position 18,320 of record NZ_BDHD01000031.1, read on the forward strand.
GTTATGCGCAATTCGGGGATACCATCGTTATTAAGATCGATGTTAACTTCCTGGCTTAAATCAAGAACTTCATTACCTGCCGGAGTGCGAATTGTTACAGCTTCGCCCATGTTATACAGTTCCAATTTGTAAGTTTCGTTATCTACGGGAATTAAAACAGAATCATTTTTATATAATCGGCGTTCCATGGAATTGCCTTCCATTATGTATTCGGCGGGGGTGCGTCCTGCGGGTGAGCTTAGATAAGGTCTATTTTTATTGTTGATAATTAAAGAATAGACAAACCAACCGCCTAACCCTAATACCGCTAAAATTAATATGGTGGGAACTAAAAACCTTGGCACTTGCGGAGGACTTTTTAAAAGCTGTTCTACCGGGATTGGCTGTTCCTGAATTTTTAACGCCCTGTAAAGTGAAATTAATTTTTGAATGTCGAGGTCAAGGTATGCTCCGTAATTTTTTATAAAACCGATTACATAAGGCTCGCCGGGAAATATGGAAAAGTTTTCCGACTCTAACGCTTCAAGGTAACGAATGGAAATATTTGTATCACGGCTTATTTGATCAATGGTGAGTCCCTTTTCGTTACGAGCGGTTTTTAATTTTTCACCCAGAGATTCCATTTGTTTTCTACCCTAATTTGTATCCCTAAACAAGAAATTGTTCCACATGTTTGCCGAGGGCAGAGTATCCTAATCAAAACGCGCTTCAGGAATACCCACGTTTGTCCTTATATTTACAAAATCAAAACGCAATTCGCCCTCGCCGATTGTTCGTCCTTCGACACGGCGTATTAATTTTGTATTGGGATTAATGCTTAAAATTATTTCTCTAAAACCTTCCGAAACAGAACGTCTAGTAAGGCGCAGTTTTATAACTCTTTCTCCCGACGTGCCGTCCAATGGCTCGGGGTTGGGACCTGTAACAAATGACGATACATAATTGCGCCTTAAAAGCGAAAGCCCTTGAGAACTTGCCACCCCGACTCCCGAAGCTCCCGGTTTTTTCTTAATATCTTGGTTTAGAACGGCTCT
>NZ_BDHD01000032.1:0-19289 GCF_054786075.1 Treponema sp. R6D11
ATTACCTTGACATCGAGGCGAGGACTTGGCTTGAAAAGTGGCTTGAAAATTTTAGGGGCGGGGGTTTTTTTGTTTTTTTTGGGTGGGGTGTTTTTTTTGTGTTTGTTTTTTAAGAAAAATACGGTGTCATGATAGTTCGGGGGATAATGTTGGGTGCGGAGAGATCTTTTGCTGTTGGTTGTTGGGGGGGGGTATTGGGGGGGGGGGTGGGGGTACTAATAACTTCCTAGGTGAAACGCAATATACCGCCACTGTTACACTTACGGCAAAATCAGGTTATATATTTGATGACTCGATCTCCGCAACAATAAACACCTACGATGCGATTATCACCCATAACGGCGACTCAACGGTTACTTTGTCATACACATTTCAGGCAACATTGAATAAAATTATTGAATCCATAATTATCGTTGATCAGCCCCAATTGGAATATACGCATGGTGCTTCACTTAATCTTTCTGCTCTAAAAGTAAGGCTAATATTTGATGACAAAACCCAGACAGATGTAAATTTTATAAGTTTTTCTACCTATGGAATTTCCGCAGAACCAGAGAACGGCACTCAACTTGTCTATTCGATGTATAAAGATACCGCAGTTGATGTAAAGCTGAGTAGTTTTTTGATAAAAACCAATCCATTGGAAATCAGCAAGGCAACGCCAACTGCCAACTATTTTGACTTCGGAGCCGGAACATTTACCTACGATGGTAACCCTAAAGCCGTTTCCATAACAGCGAAACAAGATGGAATGGGAAGCGTAACTGTTAAATATTATAGCGGTAACTCCACTACTACCACTCCTCCTTCCAATGCCGGAACATACATTGTAACCTTTGACGTGGCGGAAGGCGCAAACTATAATACGGCAAGCGGCTTGGAAGCTGGAACGCTAACCATTAACAAGGCAACGCCAACTGCAGATGATTTTAACATTAGCAATCTGACACAGACATTTGGCGGTATTACTCCTGTAAGCATAAGCCCCAAGCAGGGTAAATCAAATGGAAGTATTAATATTTATTATAGAAATAGTAATGGAAATCAAATAGCCGACCTCCCAACAACGATTGGTAATTATATTGTAACTTTTAACGTAACGGAATCGTCAGATGGCAACTGGAGTGCGGCAAACGGCTTGGAAGCTGGAACGCTTACTATCAATAACGCTCTTAATCAATTACAAAGCTATCTTAGCACATTAGATGAAAATGATGTTAATAGTCCCTATCCTATTAAACTGAATATTACTAATGAGAATGACCTTACAAATTTGGCAACAGTGCTTAAAAATAATCAAAATGCAAATAAATTTGTCAGTCTTGATCTTTCCGGCAGTACCATAACAAGTATTCCGTATGAAGCTTTTCAAGATTGTCAAAATCTTACAGGAGTAATTTTACCAAATAATCTGGCATCTATTTTAAGTTTCGCTTTTCAAGGTACTAGCCTTAACTCTATAACCATACCTGACAGCGTTAGCGATATTTATATATCAGCTTTTTTTGGTTGTACAACTCTTACCGAAATAAATGTTAGTACTGACAATAATAACTATACATCTGTAAACGGTGTATTGTATAATAAAAGTAAATCTACTTTAATTGCATATCCGGCAGGAAAAATAGGCGATTTTGTCATGGAAAACGAAGTTAAAATTATAGGATCGTCTGCTTTTTCCAATTGCACCAATCTTACCAATGTAATATTATCGGAAAATGTTATAACTATTAAGAGTAGTGCTTTTTACGGAACAAGTCTTAACAATATAACCATACCGAAAAATGTTGTTACTATTGGTAGTTATGCTTTTTCCGATTGTAACAATCTTGTCAGTGTAAAGTTTGAAAGTAGTATGAATGAAGGTTGGGGGGGAGAAGCTGAGACGGGTTTCTTGTCTGGCGCATTTGGTAGTACTACAGCAGGCGGATATATCGGCGATTTGCATGACAAGTACTTTGCCACAGGAGGAGGCATAGGGACTTATACCAGAGCCACCAATGGCACAGAGTGGACAAAAACCCCATAGCTAAAAATTAGGGAAATAGTTTTATAACCACGAACACCACGAACTTCTTGCACATATCTTGTCGTTGTTCGCCTTGGTTCGTGGTAATTTTTTTTGCCAATAGCAAAGAAAGCGGGAACGCAAGCCCCCGCTTTTTTTGTTGGTCGGTGAGGGGATTAATTCGCTTCCTGTTGAAGACGCTGTTTGATTTCCTCGATAGACAATCCATGCTCAAAAAGCTCAATGATCTCTTTATGTCCTTCTTCACGACCTTCCTTAAGCCCGCTTCGCCTGGCGTTTACCATTCCGCTTTGATAGTCGAGTTCACTTTTTAACAGAGTACACATACGAGCGTATTCTATCTCGTCTTGCGTGATTTTTGATAAAGTTTCTGTCGCCATCGCTATCCCTTCCTCTTGGTTGATTATCTCTATTATTTTATCCCTTTTATCCTCGTCTGTCAAATATTGAAAATACACCGCCCATAACTCGGCGTTTGTCATCTTCTTAATAGGCTTTTCGGCTATCGGTTTTGTCTTTACCAACTCAACAGTGATTATTCTGGTTTTTCCGCCAAGTGAGACATGGGTTTGGGGATCATAGTATAAAAAATTGTGTATTAGTTCTTCGTCAGGAAAAAATTGATACTTTGCCAAAATAGTAATTTGATATGTCTCCTTTAAATCGTTATAATTTTTTTCTTCCCCATGAATGTTTTGTCCGATAAATAACTTTGCCGCATGATATTCAAGTCGAACAGATTCATCCACATTAGGATTAAACGACATTTCAACGTTAATAGGCTCGCCTTTTTCCGTTTTGCAGGCTACGTCAAAACGCAGATACCGCTGCCGTAAATCGTCAACGGGCGGCTCGTTGGCGTTAATCATCTCCACTTTGACTGTACGCCCGATAAGCGAAGAAATCAGGTCTGAGAGTGCGCCTCTCGATTTTTCAGTGTCCCTAGTGAATACGGCTTTGAATACCACGTCATAGCGTATGTCCAGAACGCTCGTTCCATCCCCTAAGGGGAAAGGTCCCCACTCATATTGAGCAGGTCCTTTATTGCTTGTTTCCATAGCAAACTCCATAAAACTGGTTTGTAGTTACCATCACAAGACGGCTTAAAAACTACATACCTTATATGGGTTGAGAGTTTCATTTTGCTTGACTAAATTTGAAAATATTTTTACTTTTTTTAAGGAATTTTTACCGCTACCTGCTCTCCTCCACCCTATAGACAAAAGTCATTAAAAATGCTATCTTATCAACTCATAATATTTTTAGAGGTATTTTATGGCAAAAAAAGAAAAAAAGGTTGTTATAAAGGAAAAGGACTCTGGCAATTCGGAAATTATCAAGAAATTTAAGCAAAATCCGGGTGTTTATATAGGTTCCGTCATTGTTCTTGTCCTTGTGGTTGTTACATTTGTCGGCGGCGACTTTCTTTCGGGTGGTCGTCGTTATGTAAGAAAAGGCAATGATTTAACCTTTGGATATTACGATAAAGTCCCCATTACATGGGTTCCTGGAAATATTCTATCTCAATATTATGAAACAACTTTTAATAATTTCCGCGCTCAGGGGTATGACCCAAACGACCGTTGGGTTAATTACTATGTTTGGAAACAGGCTTATGACAGATCTGTAATACATACCGCCATCATTAACATGATGAAAAAATCTGGCTATACAGTGTCCGAAAAAGCGGTTAACAAAGTGGTTTTGCAATTATCTCAATTTCAGGACAACGGGCGTTTTTCTCTTATTCTGTACAACAGAATGACAGATTCCGCCCGTACTGCCCTTTGGCATAAAACTCAGGAAGATATTGCTATGAATGTGTTTTTCAGCGATTATTTTGGTCTTTTAATTCCCCAATCCGAGGCGAAATTTGTCGCGAATATGTCCTCGCCTACAAGAAGTTTTGATTTTGTTTCTTTTAATGTTGATGATTATCCCGATAGCGAGTATCTTGCGTATGCAAAGGAAAACGCCAAACTATTTGATTCAATACAGTTATCCAAAATTACAATATCAAGCAGTGAAAGAGAAGCGCAAAAAATTCTGGCTTCCATAAAAGACGGAACCACCACTTTTGAAGACGCCGCAAAAGCCCAATCAAAAGACAGCTACGCCGACAGGGGTGGAGATATGGGCATTAAATTTTGTTATGAAATAGATAATGAAATTTCCAAACCCGAAGATCGCGAGGCTATCTACAGTCTGGGCAAGGGAGAGTTGAGCGGAGTTATTTCAACTAACGACAGTTGGGCTTTTTTCAGGGCGGAGAGCGCGTTGACTAAAGCGGATTTTGATGATTATTCAGTAATGGAAAAAGTGCGTACTTATGTTAAAAGCTACGAAAGAGGACGCATGGAAGACTGGACTGTCGGGCAGGCAAATGAATTTATTTCCGAGTCGAAAGAAACGGGGTATGTAAATGCCGCACGCTGGAGAAACCTCAGCAGAAAGAATTTAGGACCCCTTCCGCTTAACTACGGGGGAGTTGATCTTTTTACGACTCTTGAATCATTTACCGATTCCGGTTTAAGCGCCGACGATCTTAAAGGTTTATCTCAAAATGAAATTTTCTGGAAAAGAACTTTTACAACTCCCGTAAATACTCTGTGTGAGCCGCTTGTTCAGGGAGGTAATGTATTTGTATTTATTCCGACGGAAGAAACTGTTGCCGAAGAGTCATCGATTGATGAAATTGCGTCAAACTATAAAACTCAATATGTACAACGAACATCTGATCAGTCATTACAGAAATATTTTATGAATAACGGAAAATTGACGGATCATTTTGATGATATTTATTTTAATGTTTTAAATCCCAGTAAATAACATTTATGCAGGGATTACCGTTTGTCCGAAACGGGAAGACTCTTCTTTCCGCAGTTGATCCCGCAGGGCGCGCGGAACAAGTAGCAAAAGCTGTCCCTGTAAAAGAAAGAACCATCTATTTTTGCCCATCGCCTCTATACGGCTATGGTCTTTCCTCTTTTCTTTCCCGCCTTGAAACAGAAGCGCCGGATTGCGCCGTATTATGCATAGAAGCGGATCCTGAACTTTTTACTCTCTCCATGCAAAACATTGACTCCTCCGTTGCTTCCAATAAATTGTTTTGTCTTACAAATGTTTGCGACAATGAAGGCATTTACTCTCTTGTCCGCGAAAAATGGGGCGCGCGGGCATTCCGCAGAGTTGAAATTTTACGGACCACAGGCGGCTGGCAATTATTCCCCGAAGTTTACGATTCTATTTGCGATTCGCTTCGCCGCGAAATCGCCACGGATTGGAGTAACGCCCTAACTCTTTCAAAAATGGGTCGTTTATACATTCGCAACGCCTTACGCAATCTTCCGCTTGTTTTAAAATTTCCATCCGTGCAGAATTTATCTTTTGGCGAAGCGCCCATTCTTGTCCTTGGCGCAGGTCCCTCTCTTGACGAAACCCTTAACGCTCTTGAAACTAAAAACGCCGATGTTCTTGCCTGTACCGAAAAACGTAATTTTAAAATTATCTGTGTAGATACATGCCTTGGCGCGTTAAAAGAAAGAAACATTGTCCCAGATCTTGCAGTAATTTTGGAAAGCCAGCACTGGAATATTAATGATTTTTTAACTTGCAGAGGGTGGAAAGTTAACGCGACAATAGACCTTTCTTCTCTTCCCGCTTCTGTAAATATTCTTTCAGGTGAAAATTTCCTTTTTTTTACTCCTTGGACTAAGTTAAAAATCTTTGAAAGGCTAAAAAGCACGGAGTTGTTACCCGCTGTCGTCCCTCCGCTTGGCTCCGTAGGACTTACGGCGGTAGAGTTAGCTCGGCGGCTTACAACCGGAAAAATAATCTGTGCCGGTCTTGATTTTTCATTTACCCAAGACAAGTACCATGCCCGCTCTACGCCGGGACACCGCTCCCGCCTGAACCTGCAAAGTCGTTTTAAAAGATTATTTAACCCTGTAGCGTACAATCAGTATTCAATCGCCGCCGTTTCAAAGTTGGGACTTCCAGTTTACACCAACCCCGCCATGAAAAATTACCGCGACCTTTTTGAACAAGAATTCGGCGGCGATTCGCGAATATTTGACATCGAAAGCACAGGACTCCCATTAGGAATAAAAACCCTCTCCCTCAAAGACGCGCTGGCTCTGTTGGAACAAGATAAACTTGCTCCCCCGCAAAATGTTCGTGTGGTTCGTGGTAAAAATTCAGAACTCAATTCTTTCTATAAAAACGAAAAAAACAAATTAGAAGAATTACGCAGTTTGTTAACAGGCGAAAAAGCGGCGGACAATGAGCGTCTAAACACCCTAATCGAAGAATGTGATTACCTATGGGCGCATTTCCCCGATTACGCAGGAGGCAAACGTCCGTCAATAACCGATATTTCTTTCCTAAAACGCCTCCGCGCTGAAATAGACCCCATGCTGAAATTATTCATCTTTAGCTTTTAAGACCGCTAAGAACGCGCTCTGCGGAAGCTCTACATCTCCCACCATCTTCATGCGTTTTTTGCCTTCTTTTTGTTTTTCCAGCAATTTGCGTTTGCGCGTAATGTCGCCGCCGTAGCATTTTGCAAGTACGTCCTTGCGAAGAGCATTGACTGTCTCCCGCGCTATTACATGGCTTCCAATAGAGCCTTGAATCGGTATCTTGAATTGCTGGCGAGGAATTTCGTCCCGTAACCTTTCGCAGACTTTTCTGGCGCGATCGTAGGCGTTGCCCTTGAACACAAGCTGTGAAAGAGCGTCAACAGGCTTACCATTAAGAAGAATGTCAAGTTTAGCAAGTTCCGTCGGCTTGTAGCCTGAAATATCGTAATCAAATGACGCATAACCTCGGCTGATACTTTTTAATTTGTCGTAAAAATCGAATAATACTTCGGAAAGCGGCATATCGTAAATTAATTCCACTCGTTTTTCGTCAAGGTAGGTCATGTTAGTTTGTACGCCGCGTTTTTCAAGACACAACGTCATTATGTTGCCAAGATAATCGGTAGGAGTAATTACGCTTGCGCGGATATACGGCTCTTGCGCGCCGTCAATTTTGCCTTCATCGGGGTATTCCATGGGGTTGTCAATCATGATTTCTTCGCCGCTTCTAAGATGCACCTTGTATTTTACGGACGGCGCTGTAAAAATTACCGATTGATCAAATTCGCGCTCAAGGCGTTCTTGAATAACCTCAAGGTGCAATAGCCCTAAAAAGCCGCAACGAAAACCAAAACCAAGGGCGGCGGAGGAATCTTTTTCAAAGATAAGGGAAGCGTCGTTTAGTTTTAGTTTGTCCATACTGGCGCGTAATTCTTCGTAGTCGTTTGAGTCTACGGGGTAGATAGAAGAAAAGACAACGGGTTTTACTTCGCGGAAACCGGGCAGAGCCTCAGCGCAGGGATTGTCCGCGCCTGTTACGGTGTCGCCTACTCGCACATCGCTTACAGTTTTTATGCTCGCTATTATGTAGCCTACATCTCCTGCGGAAAGCTCATCTGTTTCCACAAGTATAATTTTAAAAACGCCTGCTGTTTCCACTTCGTAAACAGAGCCGCTGGACATAAAAGTAATTTTCATTCCTTTTTTTATTTTTCCGTCAAAAAGACGCAAATGCACAACTACTCCTCGGTAGGGGTCATAGTGACAATCAAAAATAAGCGCGCGTAACGGAGCGTCCGCCTTGCCAGAAGGAGCGGGAATTCTTTGCACTATCGCCTCTAAAAGCTCGTCAATACCGATGCCTTGTCTTGCAGACGCCAAAACTGCGGTCTCAGCGTCAAGACCTAAGTCTTTATCAATTTGTTTTTTAACTCTGGGAACATCAGCCGCCTGCATATCAATCTTATTAATTACAGGCACTATCTCAAGATTGTGTTCCAGCGCAAGGTACATATTAGACAATGTCTGCGCCTGCACTCCCTGAGTCGCGTCCACCAAAAGCAAAGCGCCTTCGCAGGAGTTAATCGCGCGGCTAACCTCGTAACTAAAATCGACATGTCCGGGCGTATCTACCAAATTGAGCGTATACTCGTTGCCGTCCTTAGCCGTGTAAGGCAGAGTAACCGCCTGACTTTTAATCGTGATGCCCCTTTCCCTCTCAATATCCATATTGTCGAGTATTTGGTCTTGGAAGTTGCGGTCATCGACAAGGTTGGCTTTTTGAATGAGGCGGTCTGCAAGAGTGGACTTACCATGATCGATGTGGGCGATAATGCAAAAGTTTCGGATAAATTGAGTTTGAGCCATGTGTTACTATAGCTTTATTAGTTAAAAACCTCAAGTTAGCGAGTTTGGACATCTCATTTTTTATGTAAAAAACTATTGACAAAATTTTAAAAAAATGCCATTATCCAATATGGAAGCTAATAATAATTTTAAAGAAGGCTTGTCTTACGACGATGTCCTTCTCCTGCCGGAATACTCGGATATCCTTCCTAAGGATTGCGATGTAAAGACCGTACTTTGCGACGGAATTAATCTGAATATACCTATTATCTCCGCCGCAATGGATACAGTTACGGAAGAAAAACTTGCCATAACTATCGCTCTTGAGGGCGGCGCGGGCGTAATTCACCGCAACCTTAAGCCCGAAGAACAAGCTCATCAGGTGGCAAATGTAAAACGTTTCTTAAATTGGATTATAGAGTCGCCTATAACCGTCCCGCATGACGCTCATGTGCGCGATGTAAGGGCTTTGATTAAAACTTTCGGCGTATCGGGCTTGCCTGTCGTTAACAGCGAAGGAAAATTAAAAGGAATAATCACAAACCGCGACCTGCGTTTTTGCAAAGACGATTCCCTGCCCGTTGTAGACGTGATGACCGAGGAAGTTGTCGTTGTTACAGGCGAGCCGACTGTCGATAAGGCGCGCGATAAATTTAACGAATTCCGCATCGAAAAACTTCCTGTTATAGACGGCGAAGGAAAATTAACAGGGCTTATAACCGTAACTGATATGGAAAAACATCAAAATTTCCCAAACGCCGCGACGGATAAATCGGGCAGACTTGTAGTCGGGGCGGCAATTTCTCCGCAGGACTATATGATACGGCTTCCATTGCTTAAAAAAGCAAAAGTTGATTTTGTCGTTCTTGATACGGCACACGGCGATTCAAAAAATGTAATGGACGCTATACGTCAAATTAAAAAAGATTACGACATACCCGTCATAGGCGGCAATGTCGCTACCAAAGAGGGAACAAAAAAATTAATCGCCGCCGGAGCGGACGCGGTAAAAGTCGGCATAGGACCTGGTTCTATCTGCACAACGCGAGTTGTCGCCGGTATTGGCGTTCCGCAGTTTACCGCTGTTTTGGATTGCGCCGAAGAAGCGTCAAAGTCAAAGATTCCGATAATCGCGGACGGCGGTATTAAGTTTTCGGGAGACATAACAAAAGCGATAGGCGCGGGAGCAAGCGTTGTAATGATAGGCAACTTATTCGCCGGATTAAAAGAAGCGCCGGGAAACGAGATTATTTTTGACGGAAGAATTTACAAAGAATACCGAGGAATGGGCAGTATGGGTGCGATAGCGGACGGCGCAGGAGACCGATACCAAATTGGCAAAGACGAAGAACCCGTGCCGGAAGGAATCGAAGGACGCGTCCCATACAAAGGCGAGCTTCGCACTTACATGAACCAACTTATCGCCGGACTAAGAAAAGGCATGGGCTACTGCGGGTGTAAAAATATCGCAGAACTTAACAAATACAAGAAGTTTATTAAAATAACGGCGGCTGGTTTAAGAGAAAGCCACCCGCACGATATTACAATAACACAGGAAGCCCCAAATTATTCGCGATCTTGATTTATTGTACAAAAAAGTCTGCACTCCCGACTTTATAAAGGACGATCCTGTTCAATTTCCGCGCCGTTTCAAAAAACGCGAGGATATAGAAATAGCCGCGTTTTTGTCCGCGACAATCGCATGGGGACGGCGCGACATTATTATTCGCTCAGCGGAAAAAATGTTCACGTTAATGGACTGGAAACCCTACGATTTTGTTACTTCGGGCGAATTTAAAAAATTAAAAAATAAAAATATTCACCGCACTTTTTTTGAAAGCAACTTAAAATATTTTTGCAAAGGTTTAAAAAATATTTACGATAAATATAGAAATATTGAAAACCTGTTTTTGTCGCAGAATAAAAAAGGCTCAAACGAACAATGTAACGTATGGAAAGGTTTTTATCTGTTTCGTGAGGAGATGGCAAAAGCAAACAAGGGCGAGTACTCTATTCATGTTTCCAACGCGGGGGAAGAAGATAAAAACGGCTCCGCTTGTAAAAAGTTTAACCTTGCCCTGCGCTGGCTTGTGCGCGAAGGACCCGTAGATTTAGGTTTATGGAAAAAAATAAAACCCAGCGCTCTTTACATTCCGCTTGATGTTCATGTCGCGCGGACAGCTAGGAAGATGGGTCTTTTGGAGCGAAAATCCAACGATAAAAAAACTGTGATTATGCTGACTGAAAAACTACGCGAGTTCTGTCCGCAAGACCCTGTTAAGTATGATTTCGCCTTGTTCGGAGCTGTCTGACCACATAAAAATAAATTTAAAAAAATAAAAAAACTGCCTTGTATTTTGTAATACTGATTTATTTTTACTTTTTTCACTTTTCATTTTTATGTGGTCAGATTAACGTTCGCCTAAAAGCATTTTAAGTTCTTGTATGTCGCTGATTATCTTGCTACGCGGTAATTTTTGGAAACGAGACGGAAGCATTTCCTTGGACGTACATTCCAGAACAGCGACCAGATTTTGCAGTTCAACTTCGTGCGGATAGGCGGCGGGAACAAAGTCGTTCATCGCTTCTTCCATGTCTTCGCGTTTTACATAGATACGATCCGCCATTGCCGCGATAAGTTTCGCGCGAACAAGAACCGCTTCTAAATCAGCGCCTGAATATTCGTAGTCGTACTTTTTAAAAAGATCCGAAACCGAAAAATTGCGAATGTCTAAGTCAAGTTTACGCACCAATGTATCAAAAAGGTCTTCCCTGTCTTTTTTTGATTCAGGATAAAAAAGAGCAAGATGTTCTTCGGCGCGTCCCTGCCGTTTAAGGTCAATCGGTATTAAGTCGGGGCGGCATGTAATTAGGAACCAGATAATTTTGCCGCGATATTCCGTATTGCCCATAAAAGAGGCTATCTGCGCAAACACGCGGTTGCTTGTGCCTGAATCCCCTTCCTGAGAGCGGTCTCCAAGGAAAGCGTCGGCTTCGTCTATCATCACTCCTACGGGAGACATCGCCGTAAGAATATTTAAAACTCTTTCAAGATTCGATTCAGTTTCGCCCTGCCACTTGGTGCGGAAGTTGCGGAACTTCACCATTGGAATTCCAATTTCGCCCGCGAAGGCGCTAACCATAAAACTTTTACCAGTTCCTACGGGACCGGCAATCAAATAGCCCATCGGCAATACGTCGGGGCGACCTTTTTTTATCGCTTTTGCGGCGTTCTTAAACCGCTTCTTTACAAAATCATGCCCCGACACATGGGAAAGGTCATAAGACGTTTCCATAAATTCCAAAAGACCGCCTGCTCCATTCTCGATTATTTCTTTCTTCTTCTGCCGCATAAAATCAAGCGATATTGGTTTTTCGCTTTCAAAACTTTCAGCTGCAAGGCGGTACAGGTTCATCAGGTTAAGACCGGAAGTAATCGAGGCAAGCTTATCGGGAGTTAAACCGCGTTCAAGTAAAAGGCGACCCTTTTCTTCTTCCGATCTTAAAAAACTTTCCCTTATTTTCGCGCTTGGAAACGGAACGCTAATTTTTACAATGGCGGGAGAACTTGTAAGACGAGATGAAATATCGGACAGATTTTCAGTCAGCAGAATAATCGATATATCGCCCCTGATAAATTTAGGGTCGGTCGCCCAGCGGTTAAAGGTAACCATGCAGTAACGGTCTCTGTCGGACAGGCGGATTAAATCCCCCGCCGGAACAATATGCTCGGCAAAGTCCACTATTAAAACTTTTCTGCCTTTATTTTTTTTATCTTCTTGTATTTGCGAAAGAAAATATTTTTCAAGATACGGAAAACAACGCTCAGGGTCATTTGAAACAAAATCGCCTGAATCAAAATCGGAGCTTACGGCAAACTGCGGGGCGGCGGCAAGGTAATTTTTTTCCATGTGTGGCTCGCAAAAAGTCAGTCCCCTTGAACTGTCATAAAACGCGATTATTTTTTGGTTGCCGAATAAAATTTCAGAGATATAATCCTGTACTCTTTTAAAAGCAAACTCGCCTTCTTTTTTTTCGTGAGGAAGAAAATCCCTTATGTTTCCGTGTAAAATATATACATTCGCTGTTTTGGAACGATATTTATTCGCAAGCTCTTCCGCCCAAGCCGGCAAAACTTTTATTATCTCATCATAATTATATATATATTGATCGGACATCTCCCCCCCCATTTATCCCCAATATATATTTTATATAATCTTTACTTTTTTGGCAATAATTGATTTAAATAATCTGACAATAAATCCTTGTATTCCTCGTTTATTTTCCGTTCCGCCGCCATATACGCGCGATTTTCCGCTTCCGAGGCGGTAATATGCCCCTCTCGGCTGTTAAAATTGTAAGGCAGTAATACCGATTTTACGCTTGTATCGGTCAAATTTGCGCCAAGCTCTATGCGGGCGAATTTATTGTTATTGTTGGGTAAATCGACGGGAGAGACTGTAATATCAACATTAAGAACATAGCGCGAATTATTCCCGCCGCTTCTAAAGCCAATGTCGGAAAGCGCTTTTGCGAACGCGCCCTGAATTCTTCCGGCTTTATCGTTTTTTACAATTATGCCGACTGGAATTGTTTTAGTTATATTTTGCGCCTCAAGCCTGTAATTGTCGCCCTTTACAACTCCTGCGGGAACAGGAGCGCCTATCACTTGCAAAACATTCCCATAGGCGACATTGATGTCAGCCACAGTAGCGGCAAATTGATAGCGGGAAAATCCTTCCAGCGAATATTTTTCAGTATCTTTCATGTTGACAAGATTGGCAATCATATTCTGATTTGCTTTTATCAGATCGCTGTATATTTGGGCAGTTCTTGCTTTTTCCATAACAGCTACGGCGTAGTGGGTGCTTCTTGAATCAAACCAAACTTCTTTTACTTCCGCTCCGATAAGCGTATCCATGGAAGCGGTTATATTTATTGTATTTTGCATGGCGGTATTATCTGTCCAACTTGATGTAACGCCGTTTTTAACCGCTTCCTGATATGTATTTGTAATTGTCTGGTCAGCTTTTATGGATTGACCAAAAATAGCGGCAAGATTGGCAAGCGCGTTTTTTTCCGCCATATCGCGGTTAGAAGCATTCCCCACTGCGGCTACATACTGGGAACTGTCATAAATAGAATCAACGTTATCAACCCATGCTGGTTTGCTTTTACTGTGATTTATCGCAGGTTGTTGTTTAGTTGAAGAAACATTTTGTTCTTTTTGCTGTTGTTGAGGCACAGGCGCGCTTGGAACGTCAGCTGGACGCCCCCCAACCTGCTCATCAAGCCTTCCAAGAGCTGAATTTGCCGCGGCTCTCGCATCAGTGGCGGAAGCGCCAGAAGGCGAACTTTTACAAGAACCTAAAACTAAAAGCGATAAACATAACAGCAAACAAAGCAGGTTGATTTTCTTTAACATAATTATATTCCCCTCTTAAATTTACACCCTCATCACAAAATGACGAGGGTGCTGTTTTGCATCTAAACTAAAAATTAATTGTTAACCTGTAAAGGTTTCTCGTTTTTGGAAAGCTGAGTGTCCAACATTTGGAGAGCCTGCTGCGCCTTAAATTGGGCGTATGCCGCCTCTTCGTTTTTCAAAATACTGGATACCTTGTCCTTCGCGTCGGATTTTTTCATTTCCACCAGATACCACCATGTACCATCTGAAGCCTTCCAGCGTTTGATTGGCTTTGCGCCTGAAATATCAACATCGGTAATCTGACGGCTTACATCTTCCTGCAGAGAAGTATTAGCCTGATTTTTTACATTACCGGCATCAAGGTTATAATCTGTAAACATCGCCTGTACTTTTGTTTCAAGTTGACGGGCAATAGCGACTCTGGCACGGGCTTCCGCTGTGGACATCGACATTGATTCAGACGACTGTTTTGCGCTCCCTATTCCCCAAATAACATCATCAGGTGGAAAATCATTTAACCATTCCGGCGTATTTGGCGGCACAGACGGGGCAGCCGGTTTTGAAGCGCATCCTGCCAAAGAAAAAACAACTGCCAAAACCAAGAGAATTAAACTAATTTTTTTCATATTATGAACTCCTTTCGCATTTTTAAAAAGGCATACGCCCTTATTGGGATAATATATCACAAACTGTTATTTTTTTCAAGGTATTATTATACCTTTTACCCTGATAAAAACTTCAAATGTCTATTTAAATAATGACAATACACCCGCCACCGCAACAAGCACTCCTAGCAAAATAAGACCATCACGAACAATAGGATCTATAGGCTTACGAATATTATTACTCTCTATGGCTTTATTAGCGTTAGCATCGTAACCCCACACATTCTTGAGGAAAAAGACTCCCCCCCACCCTAGAAATTAAGGTATATGTGCCTCCTTTTCTTCCATTTTTGTCATAAGCCATACGAAATGAAGTATCTATGCCACTATTAAGATAAAAATTACCAAATGGATTATCATACATAGAAACATTTGCCCCTATTGTAATTTTGATTATTTCTCTTTTCTCTTGGGTGGAATTTCTCTGGTCTGTTTGTTTAAACGCCCCTTCGCCAATATAAGTAACACTATTAGGAATGATTACGCTGGTTAATCCGTTGTAAGCAAACGCCTCTTTACCAATGTAAGTAACACTACTGGGAATAGTTACTTCTGACAAATGGTTGTTCTTAAACGCTTCAGCACCGATAGAAATAACCGGATCACCCCATACATAATTTGGAAGTTTTACGTTATGCCAATTGTTATGATCAGGTCTTTGCTTATACCCCTGCAACTCTCCCTTTGAAAACTTGTATAGATCATACGCATTAAATTCGTCTTTGTTGCTTACTCGTATTTGCAGAACCCTGTTTCGGGCGGCGGTCTCGGCATCTGTTCCGTTGACGGTTACTATCCTTATGGTCATGCGGTCGGTTATATCATTCGCATTTACATTTTGGAAACTTACTGTTTTGCGATCATCTGCGTTTACATTAACAACAGGACGTCCGCTCCAGTTTAACGCCCATGAACCCCCAGTCAGCAAAGTCTGTCTGCCTATTACTTTGTTCTGACTATTCAACAATTCAAAAACTACTGCAAAATTCTGCCGCCGTTCCGCAAAAACATTCAAGTTTGTAACGCCCTTTTGGGGCCAGCTTGCCAGTTGCCATGCATCCTTTCTTTGGGTCGCATTCAGTCCGTCGTAAATTGTCTGTAACGCGTGTTCTATCGAAACTGTCCATATACCACTACCGTGCAGATGAGTCTCAATGCCGCCAATAACAACGGTTTCGTTCTTATAATCGGTTTGCCCAACTTGCTTAATATAGGTTGTATAAAACAGGGTGTAAGGCATAGACTCCCTTTTATTAAAACTGTCAAAAAACTGTTCCGTTTCAGTAAGCCGCGCAACCCAATCCTTCCGCCATTGTATGTCATTGCGGATATTGTCGCCGATTTTTCCGCTTGAAATACTGGCGTTAAGTGTCGAAGAACGTCTTACCGCTTCCAACAGTGCTGGATCATAAGCGGCTGCCTGAAAATAGTAGCTCAATGCGGCAACTTCTGTTCCTTGCCGTTGGGCGGTAATGCCTTGGGCAAGCGCGGTCTGCGCGTTCACATGGTTTAATTCCGCCCCTGCAGTAAGTTCTTCACGCGCTTTTGCCGTCAGCGTTACGCCCATTTTTTGAAGCAAATCTATCGAAGCTCGTCTTATGCCTGTCAGGTTATCCAGTTCGGCAAAGGTAAATGTTCCAGAATACGAGGCGGCGGTCATTTTACCATCGGTTTTAATAATATTAATTTGCAAAGCGTAGCCGGTTGCAGTTCTGGTAATGCTACCAGTTTGAATATAATCAGTTTCTTTCAGATGACCCAAATCAAGTCCCGCATTATCGTTATAATACCCTGATAATTGTTCAGCATACACTTCGTCAAGCCGTTGCCGATCAAGTACTGAAATGGCGGAGTATCCTGAAAAATTACTGACTAACTCGCCTTGCACCAATGAAGGAAGATAACCTTGATTTTCCTCCAGACCCGTTGCCTTTGGCACAAGAATGGCAAGGCTCTTTCCTTTACCTCCGTCCCCCGTCCAGTATTCATTCGATGTTTGCGCTTGTGTGGTCTGTTGTTGAGTATTAGATTTGGCGTTATAACTTTGCCACGGCATAACAAAGCGCAGTCCCTTGCCGTCGCCATAAGTCAATCTTATCGGTGTAATCTGCACATAGGATGCTTGCATAGGCATAGTACTGCAACCAATTAATGATAACATTAATACCACGCTGATACATCTTGACAACATTCTCATAAAAAACTCCTAAAAACTGATGGGAATATCAAATACCATCTTTAATTATTAGTATTAATATATTTTACAAACTTCATATCTTATTGTCAATAAAAATAGGAAAATAGTCAAATTATTTACTATTTGTTAATTGATATTATAACTATCAAGTAGGAAATGCAATTAAAATATAACTATAAGAGAGGTAAATGACCGATTTAAGAAAGGTGCTTGCTTTTAACATGAAAATGCACCGTAAAAAACTGGGGCTATCGCAGGCAAAACTGGCAAAATTGATAGACGTATCCGACAATCACATTGCGTTAATAGAAACGGGCAGACGTTTCCCCTCAATATCAACCCTTGAACAGTTGGCAACCGCCATGAATATCGACACTCTCGAACTTTTTTCCATAAAAACCATCGAATCCTCCCAAAAAAAAGAGCTAAAAAACTCAATTTTAACAGATATTGACAAAATTTTGAGCTTACGGCTTCTTGATTAGCGGCTTAATCCACCTTGACTCAATAAAAAAAATGTGATACACTAGTGATACACCATTAAATAAGGAGATATTATGCCTACCTTGAAGCCTAGAATAAACATTACAGTTCCGGGAGAAATAGCCGGAATACTAAATAAGACAGCCAAGCAGAATAAAAAAACTGTTTCAAAAGTAGCTTTGGAACTTATTGAATGGGCTATTGAAGAAAGAGAAGATATTTATTTTTCCAAAATTGCGGACAAAAGGATGATTAGTCCGAAGTGGGTCAATGACAGTGAAAATATCTGGAAATAAATATGGCGTACCAGATTAAATTTGAACAGCGTGTCATAGACGAAGACCTGCCGTTGATCCCAATGCCGTATAAAGAGCAAATAAAAAAAGCAATAAGAGAAAGATTGACTGCGGAACCTGTAAAACTTGGAAAACCTTTAAGATACTCCCTTATTGGCTTTCG
Source organism: Treponema sp. R6D11 (assembly GCF_054786075.1). NCBI lineage: Bacteria > Pseudomonadati > Spirochaetota > Spirochaetia > Treponematales > Treponemataceae > Treponema > Treponema sp. R6D11. The sequence goes on from NZ_BDHD01000032.1 coordinate 17,468, forward strand.
CCGTTTAAGAGTAGGAGATTGGAGAATCATCTATAGGATAAACGGCGAAGTTGTGGAAATAGTCAAAATCGGAAACAGAAAAGACATATATGAAGAATGATTTTTAGTTTGCGGTTAAAACTTCACACTTTTAAATCTTGGCACACGATAGGGTAATGTGTCATTTTTATTAAACTTCAATACCTCTACATTGGCAATTCGCTGTTCCGGGCTTGGGTGGGTGGAATAAAGACCGCCGGTTGATGAACCTTTCACGCTCTGTAAAACTTTCAGCATATCTTTGAGCGCGCCGGGATCGTAGCCTGCCCTCGCAAGCAGAACTACAGCTTCAAGATCTGCGTCAAATTCCTGGCGTTGGGAATAACCGCTCCTCATAAGTACATCTACGTACTTTGTTACTATGGAATCGCGAAACGAGGCGGCGCGAGCGGCTTCGGCGGATTGTTTTGCGGCAGTGCTTGCCGCCCAATCCGCTATGGCGGACAACTCATTTTCTTCTTTGGTTTCGTTTATAATATTTATTCCATGCCTTAACACAATATGCGCAAGTTCATGCGCTATTACCGCCGCCAACATATCTTCGGAAGTTGTCGATTCCGCCAATTTTTTTGTGATAAATATGTGTCCGCCGGGAGTAGCAAAAGCGTTAAATTCGTTGCTGTCAAGAATCATTACAAAATAGCCGTTGTAAGGAGCGGGGTAATCGGAATTGATCACAAGTGCCTGACAAATATTGTTTACATACAAAGTCAGTTCCGTATTGTCGTATAAGTTATAAGATGACAGAATATTCGCGGCTACTGCGCGTCCAAGATAATATGCGTCCAAAGAAGAAAAACCGTCGTCAGTTGAACTTGCCGCCGTTTGAGAAAAAGCAAAAACGCCGAGACAAAGTATCACTGTAAATAAAAATAAACGCCTCATATCAGAAATATACAGCTTTTCTTTAAAAAAGCAAGTAGTCTAATTTGATTTTTTGCGGTTTTTGTATACTTGCGTTTCTGAAATACCAAACAGGGAAAAATGTATATAGACATAAAAAAAAGAATTTATTACAATCAAAAATATGAAAATTGCAAATAATATTACCGAATTAATTGGCAATACGCCATTGGTAAAAATCAGTAAAATAAATCCATACGAGGCAGAAATTGTAGCTAAACTTGAAATGTTTAACCCTCTTTCAAGCGTTAAGGACAGGATAGGTTTAGCAATGATAGAGGACGCGGAAAAACGCGGCGCGATTAAAGCGGGCGATGTTTTAATTGAACCTACAAGCGGTAATACGGGCATTGGACTTGCTTATGTCTGCGCGGTTAGGGGTTATCATCTTATTCTGACAATGCCGGAAACAATGAGTATTGAACGCAGAAAAATACTCACGGCTCTTGGCGCGGAGATTGTGCTGACAAAGGCTTTTGACGGCATGGAAGGCGCGGTTAACAAGGCGAAAGAACTTGCGGCTACAATACCAAACTCTTTTATACCTCAACAATTTGATAATCCCGCGAACCCTGAGATTCACCGCCAAACAACGGCGCAGGAAATTTTACGCGACACTGACGGACAAGTAGATATTTTTGTCGCGGGCGTCGGCACTGGCGGTACTCTTACCGGCGTAGGCGAAGTTTTAAAAAAACATAATCCTAATGTTAAAATTATTGCCGTTGAACCTTTTAAATCGCAGGTGCTTGCGGGCGGACAAGCATCTCCGCACCCAATACAGGGAATTGGCGCGGGATTTATCCCAAGTATTTTAAACCGCAGTTTAATAGATGAAATTTTAGCGGTAACGGCTGAGGACGCAAGCGACATAGCGCAT